>JANMIB010000339.1:0-3991 GCA_031375605.1 Allobosea sp.
ACCAGGGATGATCATGCCGGCAGCGCCCAAAGATCAGACAGACATTGCACAAGGCATCGGTGTCATCACGATCTTGGCACACTCCTTGATAGATGACGGACAAAGCAACCGGCCTGTCCGGCAAGGCGCTTTTTCAGTCCAGCGCCCGGTCGCCACGTTTTGGCACCGGCGATAACCACAGGGATGCGAAGCAACATGAAAATCGTGATGGCCATCATCAAGCCATTCAAACTCGAGGAGGTTCGCGATGCGCTGACCTCCATTGGCGTGCACGGCCTCACCGTGACCGAGGTGAAAGGCTACGGCCGCCAGAAGGGTCACACGGAAATCTACCGCGGCGCAGAATATGCCGTGAGCTTCCTGCCGAAGATCAAGATCGAGGTCGCCGTGGCCAATGATCTTGTCGGCAAGGTGATCGACGCCATCACCAGCGCTGCCCGCACGGGCCAGATCGGTGATGGAAAAATCTTTGTGTCCTCGATCGAGCGCGCCGTGCGGATCCGCACCGGCGAAACCGATCAGGACGCGTTGTGACCGCAACGCACCCATCTGGAGAATAACCTCATGTTCAACACACTTCGTTCCGGAGCAAGCCTTGCCGGCCTCTCCACCCTGACAATGGCGGCATTGGTGGCTGCCACGCCTGCACTGGCTCAAACGCAAACTGTCAACAAGGGCGATACCGCCTTCCTGATGATCTGCACCGTGCTGGTGCTGCTCATGACCATCCCCGGTCTTGCCCTTTTCTATGGTGGCCTTGTCCGCTCCAAGAACATGCTTTCGGTCCTCACACAGGTCTTTTCCATCGTCTGTCTCGTGATGATTATCTGGGTGACCTATGGCTACTCGCTGGCTTTCACTGGCGGCGGCGGTCTCAACGACTATATCGGTGGCCTGTCAAAAGCGTTCCTCAACATCGCGCCTGAAGGCAAGACCATCGCGGATGCCGTTGCGGCGACATTCTCGAACGGCGTGTTTGTGCCGGAACTTGTCTACATCATGTTCCAGATGACGTTCGCCTGCATCACCTGCGCGCTGATTGTCGGAGCCTTCGCGGAACGCATGAAATTTTCCGCCCTTCTGCTGTTCTCGGCACTCTGGGTGACATTCGTGTATCTGCCGATCGCTCACATGGTCTGGTACTGGGCCGGACCGGATGCCATCGCGGCGGCTGCCAAGGCAGTGCTCGAAGCCGGCACCGACGTGGCCAAGAAGGCCGCCGCAGAAGCCGAACTTGCAAAGGTCAAAGCGGATGCAGGTCTCATCTATCAGTGGGGTGCTCTCGACTTTGCCGGTGGCACAGTTGTTCACATTAACTCCGGGATTGCAGGCCTCGTGGGCTGCCTCGTTCTGGGCAAGCGCATCGGCTACGGCAAAGAACTGATGGCACCACACTCTCTGACCATGACCATGATTGGCGCAGCACTTCTCTGGGTCGGCTGGTTTGGCTTCAACGCAGGCTCCAATCTCGAGGCCAATGGCGTCGCAGGCCTTGCCATGGCGAACACGTTCGTTGCGGCAGCGGCAGCTGGTCTGTCCTGGCTTTTCATCGAGTGGATGACCAAGGGCAAGCCTTCACTCCTGGGCCTTGTATCAGGCGTGGTCGCAGGTCTTGTGGCTGTCACGCCCGCATCGGGTTTCGCCGGTCCGATGGGCTGTATCGCCCTTGGTCTGGTTGCTGGTGCGGTCTGCTTCACCTTCTGCTCCACCGTGAAGAACAGCTTTGGCTATGACGATTCGCTTGACGTGTTCGGCATCCATTGTGTTGGCGGCATCCTTGGCGCCCTTGCGACCGGCATTCTGGTCAACACGGCGCTCGGCGGCACGGGTATTCCTGACTATGAAACCAAGCCCGGCGAACTGGTCGTCGGCGCTTATGCCACCGGCACACAGCTCTGGATCCAGCTGAAAGCCGTCATGCTGACGGTCGCATGGTCCGGTATCGGGTCATTCATCATCTACAAGATCGTGGATGTGATCGTTGGCCTCAGGGTCACGACCGAACAGGAGCGCGAAGGCCTCGACATCGCAGAGCATGGCGAGCGCGCCTATAATTACTGACAGACAAGACATGATGCAGCACCTCCAAACCCCGGCTGCAAGGCCGGGGTTTTTCATTGTGCCGGGCCGGCGCGCACTTCGGACTGCAGCCGCTTGAATCTTCAGGGTTAAGCGGGCCTTAACTGCCAGCTCTCTAAAGTCAGTCTGTTGGCGGCTCTCATGATGAGGGCTCCGCGTCATGTGCACCGCACGGATGCTTCAAACGGGCTGCTCATCTTATGCGTATGATCCGACGCACTTCCCTGATTGACCATTTGCCGCCAGCCCTGCGCGCTTTCGTGAGCCGCCGGGCTGCAGAAATCATCGGCATCGTGCTGCTGGTGGCGATCAGCATCATGCTGCTGGCACTCGCCACCTGGTCGGTTGATGATCCAAGCCTGAACAATGCGACAGATGGCAAGGTGCGCAACCTGATGGGGCGTCCTGGAGCAGTCATCGCAGATCTTCTCATGCAACTGGTCGGGCTGGGCGTCGTGGCTTTGCTCCTGCCGCCCTTCGCGTGGGCTTTGAAGCTGCTCAGAACGCGCTCGCTCGGGCGCGTGGCACTGCGGACAGCATTGTGGTTGCTGGGTGCCGTCGCGGCGGCTGGCGTGGCCAGCGCCCTGCCGGCCTCTGCGCGCTGGCCACTCCCGACAGGGCTTGGGGGTATGGTGGGAGACGTCCTGTATCTCGGCACCCGCAATCTGCTCGGATTGTCCGGATCTGCTCTCGGTGGGCTGGTCGGGTTCATGTTCCTGGCCGTTGCCATCCTCGCGCTCATAGCTGCGGCCGGTTACGCCTTCACGCGTGAAGCGGACGACGAGGATGTCACGTTCCATGATGACGAGGACGAGCGCGAGCGTTCAGACCAGGAACCAGGATTTGGCGTGATCATCATCGGCGGCCTGGCACATATTGCCATGACGGCGCGGGCAACCCTGCGCCGCTGGTCAGACAGTCGCGCAGCCTCCTATTCCCCGGCCGTTGCGGCTGCCGGTCATGCCCAGGCAGGCCTTTGTGCGCCGCGGGTGCGCCGCGAACCGGAATTTGCGACCAGCCCGCATCAGCCTGCAGCGCGGAACAACGCCGGGCAGACAGGCGCAAGGCCACAAACACACACCGACTTCCGGCCTTCAGCAGGTGTGCCGGGCCTGTTGCCTGATGATCAGGACGATGATCATGATGTCTTAACCAGTGCGCGTGTCACGGCTCCTCCGCCACCGCCCAAACCTGGCAGGCGCATCCAGCGCGAGGCCCAGCCGTCGTTGCTGGACCGCGAAGACTTCATGCTGCCAGCTCTGACCTTTCTGGCCGAGCCCAAAAAACAGCTCGTGCCACAAATCTCGACGGATGCACTCGAGCAGAATGCAACCTTGCTGGAAGGCGTGCTTGAAGACTTCGGCGTTCGGGGAGAAATCACCCAGGTCAGGCCCGGTCCGGTCGTGACCTTGTATGAGCTTGAACCGGCACCAGGCACGAAATCCTCGCGGGTGATTTCGCTGGCAGATGACATTGCGCGCTCGATGAGTGCGGTTTCAGCCCGCGTCGCCGTGGTGCAGGGCAAGAACGCAATCGGCGTGGAACTGCCCAACGCCAAGCGCGAAACGGTTTTTCTGCGCGAACTGCTGGCAAGTGCTGATTTCGAGCAGAGCAAGCACAAGCTTGCCCTATGTCTTGGCAAGACCATCGGCGGGGAACCCGTGATTGCTGACCTTGGCAAGATGCCGCACCTTCTGGTCGCGGGTACCACCGGGTCAGGCAAGTCCGTTGCCATCAACACCATGATCCTGTCGTTGCTCTACCGGCTGAAACCCGAAGAGTGCCGCTTGATCATGGTCGATCCCAAGATGCTGGAACTGTCTGTCTATGATGGTATCCCGCACTTGCTGACCCCTGTCGTGACCGATCCGAAGAAGGCCGTTGTCGCCCTCAAATGGGCCGTGCGCGAGAT
>JANMIB010000222.1:0-11462 GCA_031375605.1 Allobosea sp.
CGGTCGCCAGCGGCAGCACCGTCACACCCCAGACCCAGAGCGCCTGCCCGGTGAAATGCGCCGTGTTGCGAAGGACATGCACACCCGGTTTGGCCATGCGTGTCGTCTGGTCCGCTCCCGGCGCAAGCAGCATCATGCCGCCAAGGATGATCAGCCCGCCGATGTTGCGGATGGCCAGCATCTCGAACACGGTCATCGCGCCCTGCAAGCCGCGAACCGACAGCGCCACACCCGCAAAGGAGACAAGCGAGCCGAGCATCCAGAACAGGACGAGGAGGTATTTGCGCTGGGTGGGCATGGAGGATGTTCCGTCGGTCGTCATGGTCGGGCTTGACCCGACCACCCCGTGCAGAACAGGGCCGGGATGCTCGGGTCAAGCCCGAGCATGACGAGATTGGCCTACCCCGCCGCGCGCTGCGGATGCACCCTTGCGCCGCGCGCTTCCAGTTTGTTGAGCGCCATGAGGTAAGCCCGCGCCGATGACACCAGCGTGTCGGGGTCTGCCCCGCGCCCCGTCACGGACGAGCCATCGCGGCTGAGGCGAACCGAGACCTCGGCCTGCGCATCTGTGCCTTCGGTCACGGCATGCACCTGATACAGTTCCAGCACCACCTCATGCGGCATGATCGCCTTGATGCAGTTGAAGGTGGCGTCCACCGGACCGTTGCCCTCGGCTTCTTCGGTGATGATCTTGCCATCGACCTCGATCTTCATCGTGGCGCGCTGCGGGCCGCGCGTGCCGGCGATCACCGAGAGCGACACCAGCTTGGCCCGGTCATGCGCGGTGGCGATGTTGTCATCGACCAGCGCCTCGATGTCCTCGTCATAGACATGCTTCTTGCGGTCAGCCAGCGCCTTGAAGCGCACGAACGCATCCTCGACCTGGTTGTCGCCAAGCTCGTAGCCCAGCGTCTTCAGCTTGTCCTTGAAGGCGGCGCGGCCCGAATGCTTGCCCATCACCAGCGAGGTTTTCTGCACGCCAACCGAGTCAGGCGTCATGATCTCGTAGGTGGACTGGTTCTTCAGCATGCCATCCTGGTGGATGCCGCTCTCGTGGGCGAAGGCGTTCCGGCCAACGATGGCTTTGTTGTACTGAACCGGGAAGGACGTGGCGTTCGAGACCATTTTCGAGGCGCGGGTGAGCATCTTGCTGTCAATGCCCGTCTCGTAAGGCAGCACATCGCCCCGCGTGCGGATCGCCATCACGATTTCTTCGAGAGCGGTATTGCCCGCCCGCTCGCCGATGCCGTTGATGGTGCACTCGATCTGCCGCGCGCCGCCCTCGAGCGCCGCCAGCGAGTTGGCCACGGCCAGGCCAAGATCATCATGGCAATGCGCCGAGAAAATCGCCTTGTCGCTGTTGGCCACCCGCTCGCGGACGGCCTTGAACATGGCGCGGTGCTCGTCCGGCGTGGTGTAGCCCACCGTGTCGGGCAGGTTGATCGTGGTCGCACCCGCCTTGATCGCCGCGTCCACGCATTGGCACAGATAATCGATGGGCGTGCGGGTCGCGTCCATCGCCGACCATTCGACATCCTCGACAAGGTTGCGGGCGCGCGCCACGGTGGCGACGATGATGTCGAGCACCTCGGCCTGCGTCTTTCTCATCTGATGTTCCAGATGGATCGGCGACGTGGACACGAACGTGTGGATTCGCCCGCGCTGGGCCACCCTCACGGCTTCGCCTGCCCGGTCGATATCGGCATTGATGGCGCGGGCGAGGCCGGCCACAGTGGCACGCTTCAACCGCTTGGCAATGGCATGCACGGCCTCGAAATCACCAATGGAGGCGATCGGGAAACCAGCCTCGATGATGTCGACACCCATCGCGTCCAGCATGTCGGCAATATCGAGCTTCTCCTCGAACGTCATGGTGGCGCCGGGCGATTGCTCGCCGTCACGCAAGGTGGTGTCGAAGATCAGGACGCGGTCTTTGGATGTTGATGGCGTGGTAGACATGGGACGTTCCTCTTGGGCGGTTTCCCGCTCCGCATGACGCTGTCTAGCTGATTTGCGGCGGGCTGGTCAGGGGCTTTGTGCACGAACCCCTGAGAGCCCAGGCTCAATGCCCGGACGGCCCTCAGGGGCTGATAAGGAGCAGCGCGCCGAGAAGCGAAAATGCCTGATCTTTCACGCGCAGCGCACCCGCGATCATGTCGCAGCGCAGCACCGGCGTGTGAATGTCAAACAATGTCATATCCACATGCTTAAGGTCTGACGCCTGATCTAGCAAGCGGCTGTTTGGGCGGGCGCAAGAAGGGGAGAATGGTGCCCGAGACCGGAATCGAACCAGTGACACAGCGATTTTCAATCGCTTGCTCTACCAACTGAGCTACTCGGGCGCCAGCGCCGGGCAAGAGCCGCAGCGCGTTGGTGAACCGGATATAGTCTCTCGCTTTTGGCGTGTCTACAGCATTACGCACAAAAATGGGCACCGGTTTTGTGAAGCCCGCAATGCTATGAACGATCATTGCCCGGCATGTCGCAGAAAAATAGGGGCGGGCTTGCGCACGTGGCCGCGCCTGCAAGACTTTCGTCATCGCGCCGTGTTTTGCTGGTGCGGAGTTCAGGTTTGCAAGAGGCTGTGATCGTGCAGGAGGCCGTGATGACAACACGCATCATCCGCTGGGGGATCATCGGGCTTGGTCGCATTGCCGCGACGTTTGCCGATGCGCTTGCCGGGACACAAGGCGCGGTGCTCGGGGCGGTCTGCTCGCGTGATCTGGACAAGGCCAAGCGCTTTGCAGCAGCGGCAGGGGGCGAGGCCCTGGGCTTTTCCGACATCGGCCTGATGCTCAAGACCGGCAAGATCGACGCCGTCTATGTCGCCTCGCCCAACACGGTTCACAAGGCGCATGCGCTTGCCGCCATTGCCTCGGGAAAGGCCGTGCTCTGCGAAAAGCCGCTGGCTGGCAACGCCGACGATGCCCAGGACATCGTGGATGCCGCGCGTGCCGCAGGCGTGTTCTGCATGGAGGCGATGTGGACACGCTTCCTGCCTGCCGTTGTCGAGGCGCGGCGTTTGGTCAACGAAGGCGTGCTTGGCGAGATCCGCGAGTTCCATGGGGATCTGTCGTTCCACCAACCGTTCAGGCCCGACAACCGGTTCTACGATCCTGTTCTGGGTGGTGGTGCGTTGCTTGACCTGGGTGTCTATCCGCTTTCGCTTGCCATGCTGTTCATGGGCCATCCCCAGAGCTGGACTGCCAGCGGCGTGCTGGCTCCCACCGGCGTGGAAGCGCGGGCCGCGATCACGCTGGGTTTTGCCAAAGGCACGGCCATGCTCTCCTGCGCGCTCGACAATGAAGGCGCGAACGAGGCCATGATTGTCGGCACGCAAGGGCGCATCAGGTTGCACAGGCCGCTCAACAGCCCCTCCGCCCTCACATTCATGCGCGGCGGCGAGGTGCGCCCCGTGATGGGCCTCGAAATGCCCGAAGTGCTGCCGGGTGGTGCGTCCACTGGCGTGGCAGCCTCCTTGCGTGCCGCCATCAGGCCTTTTCATCCGGGTAAGAGCCGCGTGATCGTGAAGCCGTATCGCGGCAACGGGCTTGGCCACCAGATCGAGGAGGTCAGCCGCTGCCTGCTGGCAGGCCTCACGACAAGTCCGCTGATGCCGCTGGCTGACAGCGTCGCGGCGCTGCGTGTCATCGACGATCTCAGGCGCAAGCTCAGGGGCTGATCACCTGGGAGCTGGCAACGCGTCGAAGTCCGTGGTCAGCTCGACAGCGCCATTCTGCGTGCCCGCATGCTGGATGGCCAGCGCAAGTTCGGTGATGTGAAGGGCGAACGCGGATGACAGGCGCGGGGAGCGCCCTGCGCTGATCGCCGTTGCCTGTTCCGCTGGCCCGCGCATGAAATCGATTTGCGATGGATAGTCCGGAAGTGCATGGCGGGCGGGCTTGAGCTGAAGCCGCGAGCCTGCCCACAGGCGGCCCGGCAGCACGCGGTTGAGGCGTTCCGCAACCACGCGCCGCAGCTTTGCGCCGAGGCTTTCGCCTTCATGGCGAGGGCGAATGAGCCTGACAGGCGAGCGGCTGTTCCAGCCATCGTCGATGATGATGGTGCCGTCATCACCCACGATCTGCATCGAGCGGTCCCGTGCCGCCGCCAGCCCGCAGGTCAGCCGCGCCACCACGCCGCTCACGAACACGATGTTGGCGACCGAATAATCCGCTGCCAGCGAAGCAGGCGTTTGCCCTGTGCCCTTGTCGTCGAACAGGCGCGTGGAAAATGCCTGCACCTCGCGCGCCGGGCCAAAGAAGGCACACAGCCAGGTCAGATAATAGCCTGCATGTTCCAGCGTGCAGCCGATCTCGAACTCGTGCCGCCCCGGCCATGGCGCTCCGGAGGCGCTTGTCCAGCTCTGCCAGCCGTCGCGAAACACCATGCCGTCTTCCATTTCGGCATAGACGAGCCTGACCTGTCCGATCTGACCTGCTGCTATAGCGGTCCAGGCAGCTTCAGCCGCATCGCCCAGCACGGTCGCCGGGGCTGATGACAGGCTCAGGCCCTTTCCGTCCGCCATTGCGACAAGCGCGCGGGCCTGCCCCATGTCCATGGCCAGCGGCTTTTCCGAATAGACATGCTTGCCGGCATGGAGTGCCGCTTGCGAGACCGCAAAATGGCTCTCGGGGCTGGTCAGATTGAGCACAAGCTGAACATCCGGGTCAGCCAGCAGAGCACCGGCTGTGGGGTACGCCTTCACCTTGTGATGAGCGGCAAATCGCGCAAGTGCTGCGTGGTCGCGATCATACACGCCCCGAAGCGTCAGTGCCGGGTGGTTCGCCAGCGTCGTCATGTAGTAATCGGCCACAAAGCCGGTGCCGATGATGGCGATGTTCATGAGAAATGTGCCGCGCCTGTCACATGCTGGATACCCCGGATCAAGCCATCCATAAACAGGATCGCTGGCAAAGGGTTAAGCTTTAGGGTCAGGGCGTGACGGCCTCAACGTTCGCGGCCGTTTTCGGCGTCGTCATCCTCAGGCTTCGCGTTGCCTTCCGCCGCCGGAATGGCATAAACCCCTTTGAGCCAGCGGTTCAGATCGACATCGGCGCAGCGTTTTGAACAGAATGGCTTGAACGCCTCCACCGCAAGCTTGCTGCAGATGGCGCAAGGCCTGAACCGCATGGGCTTCGCAGCAGCCGTTTCGTCACTCATGTCTCGTCTCCCTTTTTGGCATCAAGGGCGCGCAGGTCCGTCTTGAGGATCTTGCCATAGTTGCTCTTGGGCAGCGCTTCAACAAAGACATAGCTCTTTGGCCGCTTGAAGCGGGCGATGCGCTGAAGACACAAGGCATCAAGCTCCTGCGGCAGGGCATCACCGACAACATAGGCGATCACCACCTCGCCCCAGTCCGCATCCTTGCGGCCGATGACCGAAACCTCGCGCACGCCGGGGTGTTCGAGCAGCACCTCCTCGACCTCGCGCGGATAGATGTTTGAGCCGCCCGAAATGATCAGGTCATTGGCGCGGTCCTTGAGGAACAGATAGCCGTGGGCATCGAACAGGCCGACATCGCCGGTATGGAGCCAGCCACCGCGCAGCGACCGGGCCGTGGCCGCCTCGTTGTTCCAGTAGCCGGACATCACCGGCGTGCCGCGGCAGATCACCTCGCCGGTTTCGCCCTGCGGCAGGTGCTTGCCATCATGATCGACCACGACAGTCTCGATGCAGGCATAGGCCCGCCCTGCCGACGCCAGCCGCTCCAGCCAGAGCGGGTGCGCGCTGTCGCCGATCTCGCCCTTGGGCAATGTGGTGATCGTCATCGGGCTTTCGCCCTGTCCATAGATTTGCGCAAGGCAGGGGCCGAGCCGCTCCAGCGCCGCGCGTGTGTCCTCGACATACATGGGCGCCCCGCCCCAGATGATTGTGCGGATCGCGGCAGGGTCGATCTCGGCACCGCTGGCAACCAGCCGCTTGATCATCGTCGGCGCGGCAAACATCGACATCGCGCGCCAATGGTTCATGGTCAGGGCAATCTCGGCGGGCTCGAACCCGCCGCTTTCAGGCACCACATTCACGCCGCGCCGCATCACATGCGCCATGATGTAAAGCCCCGATCCGTGGCTCATCGGGGCCGCATGCAAGATGGGGTTGCCCGGTGCGATGGTGTCCACCTCCGTGGCATAGGCATGGGACATGGCCGCAAGATTGCCATGCGACAGCATCGCGCCCTTGGGCCGGCCAGTCGTGCCTGATGTGTAGAACAGCCATGCCAGATCATGCTGATGGCGCGGCATCACCGGCACAGGCTCGGCGCGGGACAGGGCGCTCCAGTCAGCCCCGCCGATCACGATGACATGGGCAAGGCTGGAGGGCGCATGCGCCGCCACGATACTTTCAAGATCATCGGAAACGAAAGCCAGCCGCGCGCCGGAATGTTCCAGGATATACGCGATTTCCAGCCCGTGCAGCTTGGCGTTGACCGGCACCGCGACAAGTCCGGCATGCCAGATCGCATACATGGCCTTGACGTAGCGCCGAGAGTTTCCGGCAACGATGGCGACCCTGTCACCAGGCTTGAGGCCATGGCGGCCAAGCAGGGCACCGGCCCGCTTTGCCGTGTTGGCAGCAACATCGCCATAGGTATCGCTGACAGACAGGCCCTGCCCGAGCGCGGGCGCTGAAGGATCGGCTTTCCCGGCACGCTCCATCCACAGCGCGATGTTCATGAGACGACGATTCCCTGTTGCATCTCGTCCATGAAAACCCGGTCCACATGGTCTCGCATGATGGGCTAGCCCGCAGCCTGCAGCCAGCCCATGTGGATAGGATAGCCCTCTCCGCCGAGCAATCCGAGGGTTTCATGAAGCGGCAGGCCGACCACGCCGGAATACGAGCCGATCAGCTTGATGATGAAAGACCCGGCAATGCCCTGTGCAGCGTAGCCACCTGCCTTGCCGCGCCATTCACCGCTGGCAAGATAACTCTCGATGTCCTGCTGGGACAAGCGCTTGAAGCGGATGCGCGTCTCCACCAGTCGCTCGCGGAAGCCGCCCTTGGGCGTCACCAGCGTCACGCCCGTGTAAACACGGTGGGCACGCCCCGAGAGCATGCGCAGACATTCCGCCGCCTCGTCCACCACTTCGGGTTTGGGCAAGACCCTGCGGCCAAGCGCCACCACGGTGTCAGCAGAAACGATGTAGGCACCGGCAAGATCGGGCCTGTTGCGACTCACGGCAAAAGCCGCCTCTGCCTTTTCATGGGAAAGCCTGCGGGCCAGATCACGCGGTCGTTCGTTCTTTTTCGGTGTCTCGTCGACATCCGTGGGCAGCAGCGCATCCGGCGTGATGCCAACCTGCTCCAGCAGGGCAAGGCGGCGCGGACTGGCCGAGGCAAGGACGAGCTTTGGTCGCCAGGAAGACGCGGAGAGCGAGGGTGCGGGAAGATCGGCGCGGCCAAACACGGTGATGGATGTTCCTGTTATGCTGCTGGATGACCTACGCCATCGACAACTGATTGTGAACTGCACCCGGACAGGCGCAACCTCGCCGCCTTTGGTCTATGAAACGGTGCCCGCAGCGGGCTCTGCTTCATCTGGCGATGGCGCGACCGCAGCGTTCTGCGTCCTGGCGACAGCATCACGGTCCACCTTTTCCAGTGCTCTGAACTTCCGCACACTCAGCGGGATCGTCGCGAAATATCCGATCACGATCAGGCTCAGCATCTCGAACGGGTAAGCGACCACAAGCGCGATCGCCAGGATGACCCCGAGGAAAATCGGCGCAACCAGATGCCGCGGCACCTTCGCGCCAAGCGTCTTGCCCGCATACATCGGGACCGTCGAAATCGTGAGGAAGGCGCAGAACAGCAAATAAGCCGCAACGAAAATGGCTCCGTAGGGCAAGATCGGCACCCCGAGAAAGTAGAGGTAGAGCGGCAGCATCGCCGTGACCGCGCCAGCCGGGGCCGGCATGCCGGTGAAGAAATTCTTCTGCCATTCCGGACGGTTGGGATCATCGATCATCACGTTGAAACGCGCCAGCCTGAGGCACATCGAAATGGCGAAGATGATGCAGATGATCCAGCCGATATTTTTCAGGTCCTTCAGCACGAAATGATACAGGATCACAGCCGGAACCACGCCGAAGTTGACAAAGTCGGCCAGTGAATCGAGCTGCGCGCCGAAACGGGAGGTGCCCTTGAGAAAGCGTGCCAACCGGCCATCGACACCATCGAGTGCCGCCGCGATCAGCACGCAGACGACGCCAAGCTCGAGCTTGCCTTCCACTGCGAGCCTCATGCCCGTGAGGCCCAGCGCAAGCCCCAGAAGGGTGATCAGGTTGGGGGCAAGAAGCCTGAACGGAATCGGCTTGAAACGGCGCTTCCTCGGCTCATCCTTGTCAGGCTGGAAGGGGGGGAACAATTCACTCAAGGCTCTGGCCTTCCAAACAACAACATCTCACCGTAATCCAGAAACAGGGGTGTGAACAAGCGCGGCAACTCAACTTGCCTACCATGACATCACCAAACCTGATGTTCAGGGCGTGCCCCATCGACCTCGCACACAACAGGTCACAAAAGCGTGGGCCTTGAAACAGACCATGACATCATGACGTATTCATTTGCATGAAACGCAAAGTCCTTGCCCTGCTTGTCATGCTTGCCTCGGCTGGATCCGCCATGCCAGCCCAGGCTGGGCCGGTTTCCTTCGGCCCCGCTCTCGAAGCACAGGGCTGGAAACCACTGACCTTTCGCTCCCTTGCGGCCATGCAGTTCTCTGCAGCCACTGCAGGCCAGCTCAATATCAGCGGCACAAAGGCCGCCAGCCTGATCTGGCGAGGCCTTGACGAAAGCGAGTGGCAGGCCCGCACGGCCAGCTGGCGCTGGCGTGTTGAAAGTGGCCCGCCAGCGACTGACCTGACCGTCAAGGGCGGCGATGACCGCGCCATCGCGCTGTATTTCGTGTTCGCGAAAGATGAAGCAGCAGCCCGCGCAGCCAAAGGTTCCAGTAGTCTGAGTTCTGCGATGTGGTGGTCGTCCGGTGCGGCACTCGTGTATGTCTGGGGCGGTGTTGGCGCGAAAAACACCGTCCTGGCCAGCCCGCACATGGGCTCCGGCGGCAAACTTGTGCTGCGCCAGCCCGGCAGCCTCGCCGACGGCAGATGGCAGCCCGAACGTGCGGATCTCATCGCCGATTTCAGGCGCGCGTTCGGCCGGGAGCCTGGGCCGCTCGTCGGCATCGCCGTCTCGTCGGACAATGACGACACCGGCACGTCCACCAAGGCCGCCATCGAGGGCCTCAACGTCGAATGAAAGGCGTTTTGAGCCCAGATTTTCAATCCTGCATCGAAAGCAGCTTCACGTCCGTGTTCAGCACCTCGATGCGGTAGAACTCGGAACCGATCCTCCGGCTTGTAAGGCCGGTGCCGCGCTTGAGCAGCAACGCCACCCGCTCCGTGGCAGGCTTTGCCTTGAGCCAGCCATGCAGGTCGGCAAGATTGCCGAAAGCCTGACCGCCCACCGTTTCGATCTGGTCGAACATCAGGATGCCGCGGCGCGAAGCCTCCTCACCTTGCTTGATGAACTCAATCCTCAGACGCGGCTCATCGCGATAATCGATATCAAGGCCATTGCGCTCGACGATCAGCATGCCGGCCAGCGTCAGCGTGCGGCGCATCATCACCGGCTCGGGCGACAGAACCGGCACTGTGACCTCGAGCGGCGCACCCTTTCGCATCACAGCCAGCCTGACCTGGCCCGTCCTGCCGCGCAGCGACGTCATGAAATCAGGCAAGTCGGCGGCCTTCTTCTCGCCCGCCAGACCCGTGATGACATCACCAGTCTGGAGGGCATCGGCCCCCGCCACATTCGGAAAAGAGCGCGCCACGGTCAGGCTCTCGTTGCGGCCGGTCTTGGTCCAGTAGGCCGGAACCTGCGGCTGCGTGGCATCCTTGCCCTGCTTGAGCAGATCGAGGATCGGGCAGACATGGCGGATCGGCGTGGCAAAACCCAGGCCGGGCATGCCCGGCATGTTCGCGGTGTTGACGCCGATCACCTCGGCTGTTTCGACACTCAGCAAGGGTCCACCAGAATTGCCGGGGTTCAGCTGTGCATCAAGCTGGATGTATTCTTCATAGCCGAAGATGCGCAGGCTGGAGATGATGCCGCGCGTGGCCGTGAAAGCCAGGCTCGCAGGATGGCCATAAGCCACCACGCCCGCACCTTGCTTGAGAGGCAAAGCGCAGCCAAGCCTTGCCTCAACGGCATCCGATGGCAGCTTGTCAGGCGCAATTTTCAGGACGGCGATGTCGAGGGTGTTGTCGATGTAGAGCCGCTCGACCTGGAGCCACTCCTCATCGTCAAAACCGACCTCGACGAGGCTGGGCGAGCGACGCGCCACATGGGCGTTGGTCAGGATCCAGCCCTTGGCCTTGTCGATGATGAAGCCTGTGCCGCGCGCGGTTCCGAACGTGTCCGGCGGAACAGGCCAGTTCACCGTGGCGCGAATCTTGACTGTGTATTTCTCCGCGCTTTGCAGCATGGTGGCCAGATCAGCGCCTGCTTGGGCATGCGCAACGCTCGAAGCGCCGAACAAGGCGGCCAGAACCGACAAGGCAAAAACCGGCCTGGCAAAAACCGACTTGGCAAAAACCGACTTGGCAGCAGCCGCACGGCGAAGAACGGACTTGATCATGCGGGGCTCACTTCGCTGGATGCAGGATGGCTAGATGCTGGATGGCTGCATACAAAACGGCAGGGCAGCTGGATGCAGCACCAAGACTTATGCGGCGGCGTGGCAAGCATCAAGCGATGTGATCGTCACAGGTTGGCGACCAGTGCCGATTGCCCCTCCCCTTCCGTTCAGCGGCTTGCCGCGCGCGCAGACGTGATGACGGCCAAGCCCATGACAAAGAAGGCGCATGTCAGACCGATGCAATTGATCGCGACCTGGTTGGTCCCTATCTGGCTGACATCAAGGAATGGATAAGGATACCAGCCCGTCAGCGCGCCGCGCACGAGGCCATAAGCGCAATAACCCAAGGGATAGGTCAGCCACCAGGCGGAATCATGCCAGCGCAAACCCTCCTTGGGCGCGAACACAGCCCAGAAGATCAGCGTCAGGACCGGGACCAGCGTGTGCAGCCCCGCATCTGCGACATATGCCCAGCCTTGCGGGTTCCAGGTTTTCGCCAACACAAGATGATAGACCAGGCCGACGACCGCAATGCACAGCGACAGTGCGCTCAGCACGGATGACGGGCGGCAACGTCCGATTGGCCAGTTTCCGGTGGCGATGGCCGCCATCGTCAAGGCCACGAGCACGTTGGTCAGAATTGTGAAATAGCCCGCAAGGAGCCATACAGCGGCCGCCACGCCTTTGCCCTGTTGCGCCACCAGGCCCAACGTCACGAAAAACTGCGTCACGAGCGACACGATGGCCGCCGTCATGACAAGAGCTGCAAACCGACGCGCGCCCGCACTCATCCGCCGCTCCTAGAAGGCACCTGTGCTGT
>JANMIB010000389.1:0-4170 GCA_031375605.1 Allobosea sp.
CTCCAGCGCCGACGCATGCGCCGAAAGGTCGTATCCCGCCCCCTGCGCAGCCTGCAGGATCTCGTTGGTGGACATCGCGCCGCCTTGCGCCGTCGCATAGGCCCAGAGCGTAACAGAGCGGGTCCCGGACCGGCAGTAGGCCAGGATTGGCCCGGTAGCGGCGCTGATCGCCGCCACAGTCTGGGCCACCGCTTCCGGGCCGGGAGCCCCACGAATGGGAATCGCCACGAACGACAGCCCCGCCGCCTCGGCCGCGGACCTGGACTGCGCCATGGTCATCTGTCCGGCGTCCTCCCCGTCCGGCCGGTTGACGATGACGGTCTTGAACCCCCGCGCCACCGCTTCGGGGATGTCGGCGCCCAAAATCTGGGGCGCCACGTAAAAACTGTCCGTTACGCGCCGGAAATCGGCCATGGGTTGCTCCTGTGTCATGGCCTCGTTGACACGGATCGCGGGGAGCGAAAAGGTCTGGCCGCCGCACCGACTCTACGCCGACGGCCGGAAGGAACGCATGCTCGCACAGATTGCCCGACGGCTGCTGATTGCTGTTCCGACCATGTTCGTGATCGTCGTGATCGCGTTTCTGATCATCCACCAGGCCAAGGGCGGCCCGTTCGATTCCGAGCGGCAGATGCCCCCCGAAATCGAGCAGAGGCTGAAGGCCGCCTACGATCTCGACAAGCCGGTGCTGCAGCAACTGCAGATCTATGTGTTCAAGGTCCTGCAAGGCGATCTCGGTCCATTCAAAGCCGAAACCATCGGGCAGGCGTTCCTTTGCGATCTTTTCGATGGCCGCGATGCCCTGGCCGGACGAATACCCCCGAGCAAGGGCGACCTGGACTTCCGCTGCCGGATAAAGATTGTAGCGCGGCACGCGGTAGGCACCCGTGATGTCCGAGAAGGTCGCGACCGAGCCGATTGGTACCATCTCGCCGGATGTGTTGCGGGTCTTGAGGCCCGAGACATCGCGCAGGTCAAGCCTGTAGGGATTGTCGGCCTGCGCCGTGACGCGGTAGGTCCGGCCCAGCACATTGAAGTCGTTGACGAAGGCCGAGCCCATGTAGATCGACAAGGTCTCGAAGATGCGCCCGATGGGCACGCCCAGCATTTCGGACTTGGTGCGGTCGATGTCGGCATACACCTGCGGGGTGCGGGTGTTGTAGAGCGTGAACGCCTGCAGGATGCCGGGGGTCTGCCCGGCAGAGCCGGCCACGATCCAGGCTGCCCCCTCAAGCGCAGGCAGCCCGCGCCCGCCCCGATCCTGCACATAGCCCTTGAGGCCGCCGCCTGTGCCGATGCCGGGCACGGCAGGCGGCTCGATCACCAGGGCGAAGGCCTCGCCGATGCTGAACATCTGGCGGCGAAGATCAGCCAGGATGCCTTGCGTGGTCAGGCCCTTGCTGACGCGGTCGTTGAAATCGGTGAGCCGGATGAAGATCACGCCGGCATTGGGCGCATTGGTGAAGGTCGCGCCATCAAGACCGACGAAGGATACCGAATCCTGCACGCCGGGGCGGGCCTGCAAGATGTCAGAGGCGCGCTTGATCACCGCATCGGTGCGCTCCAGCGAAGCACCTGGTGGAAGCTGGAAGGCTGCGATGAAGTAGCCACGGTCAAGCTGCGGCACCAGGCCAGTGGGGACAGCCGCAATCTGGACATAGGTGAGGCCGATCAGCCCGCCATAGACAAACAGGACGATGGTGGCAAAGCGGATCATCCGCTTTGTGAGCCCGCCATAGCCGCGCGCCAGCCAGTCGAATACGGCATTGAAGCCGCGAAAGAAGACACGGACGGGCGCACCCAGCGCGCCGATCAGGCCATGGGGCTGATGGTGCGGGTCATGCGCCTTCAAGAGGATGGCGGCGAGCGCAGGTGACAGGGTCAATGACACGAAGGCCGAAATGGCAGTGGAAGCCGCGATGGTGACGGCAAACTGGCGGTAGAACGAGCCTTGCAGGCCGGTAATGAAGGCGGTGGGGATGAACACCGCACACAGGACCAGCGCGATGGCGATCAGCGCGCCGCCGACCTCGTCCATGGTCTTGTGGGCAGCTTCCTTCGGTGACATGCCCTCGCGCAAGTAGCGCTCGACATTCTCGACCACCACGATGGCATCATCGACGACGATGCCGATGGCGAGCACAAGCCCGAACAGCGACAGTGTGTTGAACGAGATCCCCGTCATGCCCATCACGACAAAGGTGCCGACCAGCGACACGGGGATGGCCAGGATCGGGATGATGGCGGCGCGCCACGTCTGCAGGAACAGGATGACCACGATCACCACGAGCAGGATGGCTTCGAGCAGTGTCTTGATCACTTCGTTGACGGATTCCTGGATAAACTCGGTCGGATTGTAAACAACCGAGAAACCCACGCCCGACGGAAACGTCTGTGCCATGCGGGCCATCTCGGATTTCAGTGCATCGGCGGTGGCGAGGGCGTTTGAGCCGGGGCGCTGGAAAACCCCGATGGCGACGGCGTTCTTGTTGTTGAGGTAGGCGTTGATCGAATAATCCTGGCTGCCAAGTTCGACGCGGGCGATGTCGCGCACCCTGATCACGCCGCCGCCCTGCTCGGCGCGGACAACGATGTTGGCAAACTCCTCCACGTCCGTGAGGCGGCCAAGCGTCTGCACCGAAAGCTGGAATGCGCCCGGCGATGTGGCGGGCGGCTGGTTGATCGCGCCGGCGGCGACCTGGAGGTTGGCAGCCCGCAGCGCCGTGATGACCTCGCCAGCAGTCAGGTTGCGCGAGGCGATCTTGGCGGGGTCGAGCCAGATGCGCATGGCATAGTCGCGCGCGCCAAACACCGTGACATTGCCCACGCCGTCAACACGGGTGAGGGCGTCCTTCACGAACAAGGTGGTGTAATTGGAGATGTAGGATTGATCACGCGAGCCATCAGGCGAGATCATGTGGATGACCATCATCAGGTCCGGCGAGGCCTTGCGCACCGAAACACCAAGGCGGCGCACGTCTTCCGGCAGCCGCGGCTCGGCAGCGGCCACCCGGTTCTGCACCAGCACCTGCGCCTGGTCCACATTGGTGCCGGGCTTGAACACGACGTTGATCGACACGCGCCCGTCACCGGTGGACTGGGAGGTGATGTAGAGCATGTTGTCGACGCCGTTCACCTCCTGCTCGATCGGGGTGGCGACGGTCGCGGCCACCACTTCGGCGGAAGCACCGGGATAGGCGGCGGTGATGCTGACGGTGGGCGGCGCAATCTCCGGATACTCGGAAATCGGCAGGCTGCGCATGGTGATGGCGCCCGCAATCGTCAGCAGCACCGACAGCACGGTGGCGAAGATGGGCCTGTCAATAAAGAAATGGGCAAAGCGAAACATGAGCGGTTGTATCCGGATCTGTGTCGGCGGGGCGGGAATACGCCCCGCGCGAATGTCAGGTGGCCAATCAGTTGGTGGCGAGCTTGATCTCGCCAGCCTGCGGATTGACCACGACGCCAGGCCTGACCATCGGGTTGGCGATGCCGTTGATGATGATCTTGTCGCTCGCCGTGATGCCGGTCAGCACCACGCGCAGGCCATCGACAATCGGCCCCAGAGTGACGGGCTTCGGCACCACCTTGTTCTCGGGGCCGACCGTCATCACGACCTTGCGGGTCTGGTCCGACACGATCACGGCATCCGGCACCATCAGGCCGTCAAGCTCGCCGCTGAACAGGCGCATGCGGCCAAAGGTGCCGGGCGTGAGAAACTCGTCCTTGTTGTCGAAGATCGCGCGGCCCCGGATGGTGCCGGAGCGGGCATTGAGCTGGTTGTCGACGAAATCCATCTTGCCTTCGCGCTTCCAGGCGGGCTCATCCGCAAGGCGTACCTGAACCGGGTTGGAATTGTCACGGCCGGAGGCGCGCGTGCCGTTCTGCAGCAGGCGGGAATAGCGGATGTAATCAGCTTCGGAAGCCTCGAAGATGAAGGCGATGGGGTCGAGGCTGACAATGGTTGTCAAAAGGGTCGCCCCTGCCTGTCCGCCAGCGATCAGGTTGCCGGCATCGATGCGGCGATCGGAGATGCGCCCTGCAATGGGGGCGCGAACCTGCGTCCATTCAAGGTTCAGTTCCGCGCTCTTGAGATTGGCCTCTGCCGCTGACTGGCTGGCGCGGGCGGCAGTCAGGTTGGACTTGCGGGTGTCCAGATCGCGTGCGGTG
>JANMIB010000401.1:0-13770 GCA_031375605.1 Allobosea sp.
ATGCTGACGAAAAGCCCTCCACACCAGGTCAAGGGCTCCGCCGTTTTCCTAACCGGCGACCCTGTGGTGGCCCCGGCCGCCCTGTTGCACAACCTCAAGCACAACAAGGTGCTGCATGAGAAGAATGCCATCCTGACCGTCAGATCGCTCGACGTGCCGCGTATTCCCGAAGAAGAGCGCGTCAGGATAGAGCCGATCTCGGATGGCTTCTGGAAGATGGAAATGCGCTACGGCTACATGGAAAGCCCGAACATTCCGAAGGGCCTCGCTGTCCTGCGCAAGCAGGGCTTCAAGTTCGACATCATGTCGACCTCGTTCTTCCTGTCGCGGCGCTCGATCAAGCCATCGGCCAATTCGGGCATGCCCATCTGGCAGGACAAGCTGTTCATCTCAATGGCCCGCAGTGCCACCGATGCGACAAGCTATTTCCAGATTCCGACAGGCCGCGTGGTCGAGGTCGGCACACAGGTCACGGTGTGATTCAAGGTCTGGTCACGAATGCCGTTCTGCCGCGAAACGGGCTGCAGAGCGCAGGGTGTCGGCTTCAGGGCCAAAGTGTTCCAGCGCGTTGACCGCGTCGGTTGCCAGCCGATCGCGTTCCATGCGCGCGGCTTCAAGACCGATGGCGGCCACGAGTGTCGCCTTGCCAGCGTCGGCATCCTTGGCCGTGGCCTTGCCCATGGCTTCGGGACTGGCCTCGACGTCCAGCACATCATCCGCCACCTGGAAGGCTGCGCCGAGCGCTTGCCCGTAGCTCGACAGCGCCATGCGCTGGCTGGGGGAAGCCTTGCCGAGGATCGCGCCCATTTCGACGGAGGCTGCCAGCAAGGCTCCGGTCTTCATCGCCTGAAGCCTGCGCACGTCAGCCGGTGAGGCAGGACCATCGCGGCGGGTCTCGGGCTGGCGACCTTCCGCCTCAAGATCAAGCATCTGGCCACCCACCATGCCGGCCAGGCCAGATGCGCGGGCGAGCGCCAGCACAAGATCGCAGCGGATGGCAGGGTCAGCAGCGCTCCCAGGCTCTGCCAGGATCTCGAAGGCGAGCGTGAGCAATCCGTCCCCCGCCAGAATGGCGGTGGCCTCGTCATAGGCCTTGTGAACTGTCGGCAATCCGCGCCTGAGATCATCATTGTCCATCGACGGCAGATCGTCATGGACCAGCGAATAGCAGTGGATCAATTCGATGGCGCAGGCGGCAGGCAGGGCAGCTTCAGGCGCAATTCCGAAGAGCCGCGCCGTTTCGATGAGAAGAAACGGGCGAAGCCGCTTGCCCCCGCCAAGAGTGCCATGCCGCATGGCCGCCAGCAACCGGATGGGCCGGGCGATTTCATGGTCGCGCTGCCGGTCGTTCAGGCGTGCGCCGAGCGCTGTCTCGATCATGGCGGCAGCTTCACCCAGCCTGCCTGAAAACGGGGCCGTCATCTCAGTGGTCAATCCAGTGGTCGCGCTCATGTCCAAAATCACCCATGATGTCCAAAGGCAGCCCTCACTCATAACCGGCCCTGACACAACGACAAAGCCACAACAAGAGAACAGTGTGACACAGAAAGTCGAAACCGGCCCTCAACCCGCCCGGCAGGCAGCATCGACGGGGCGCGCGCGCAGATGGACATGGCTGTTGCTGAAGATGTCGGCGATCGCGCTTGTGATGGTCACGCTCCTGCTCGGAGCGGCAACCATCCTGCCCATGCCCTCGACGCTGATGCTTTGGCGCTTTGTCACGGGCGAAAGCGTGAGCCGCGCATGGGTCAGGCTGGACCAGATCTCGCCAGAACTGGTCCGCGCCGTGATCGCCTCGGAAGACCAGAACTATTGCAGCCATCGCGGCATTGATCTGGGCGCGCTGCGCGAGGTGCTGTCGGACGAGGATGGCCCACAGCGCGGCGGATCGACGATTGCCATGCAGACCGTGAAAAACGTCTATCTCTGGCACGGTCGCTCCTATGTGCGCAAAGCGCTGGAACTTCCGTTGGCGCTGGCAGCCGACCTTGTCTGGTCCAAGCCGCGCACCATGGAGATTTATCTCAACGTGGTGGAGCTTGGCGAAGGTCTGTTCGGCGCAGAAGCTGCAGCACAGCGCTACTTCGGCAAATCCGCTGCCAGCCTGAACCGCCGCGAAGCTGCTGCGCTGGCCGCAGCCTTGCCCAATCCACTCCTGCGCAATCCGGCAAACCCCAGCTCACGCGCGCGCACCAACAGTTTCCGCATCCAGCAGCGCATGGGCGGACTTGGAGACAGGGCCGACTGTGCGCTCGGAAAGGGATAGATCAACCCTGCTCCCGTTCTTTTTCGCGACATGCACGAGGTCAACGCCCACCAGGTTGTTTCAACCTGGTGGGCAAAGTTGATCGTCAACAAATACGGAGCAGGTCGATTCCGAAAAAACGGTTCCCGTTTTTTCGCGACATGCTCTAGCCATGCCGGAATTGAACGTGTATGGACCGCCCTCTGTTGAAAAACACGTCGCTGGCATTCAGCTTCTTGCGTTTGCCTGCAAAGCGATGATCCCGGAGTTTCGTTATGGCCGTTCCAAAGAAGAAAACGTCGCCGTCGCGCCGCGGCATGCGCCGTTCGGCTGACGCCCTCAAGCAGCCTACCTATGTGGAAGACAAGGATTCGGGTGAGCTTCGCCGTCCGCACCATGTCGATCTCAAGACCGGCATGTATCGCGGTCGCCAGATCCTGAAGCCCAAAGCCTGAAGCCAAACGTCTGATACGGGAAAGTCAGGCCAGCCCGGTCTGGAACCTTGGCGTTCGGCTAGATCATCATGGTTTAGAGCATTGCCTTCGCACAAAACCAGTACCCACTTTCGTGCGCAATGCTCCAGCATGTCAGGCGTGACAGTTCAGACTGGCGGCTCATCGGGCCGCCGGTTTTTTTGTTGCGGTGTATGTCACGCACGCAAACGTCAGGCCGCAGCCCCTATCAGGGCCAGCGCCGCACGATAGCGCGCTTGCGCGACATCCGGTTCCGCACGTCGCATCCGCCGATAGGCTGACACATTGTCGCGGCAGGCCATCATCTGGACCAGGAAAGCCGCGTCACCCGCTGGCCTTGCCACATGGAATCTTCCCGAAATGTCGGCCTGTTCCTCTTCACCGCGCCCGATCACAGCCAGCGAACGCTCTGGCGGCAATGGCACGCTCGGACCCTGACCCTGTGCAGACATGACACGTTCCCCGCAAAACAACACTTTCCGGAGACGATGTCGCAAACCGTGTGCCAGGCTTAACGTGCCCTTAAGAGAGGAAATTGCATCGTCCTGAGACAGACGTCGTCCATGCTTCTCATGCAGCAGACTTGCGACAAGCAAGAAAGACGGCTCACCCGATGTCAGGAGCCCGCGCATGTTGTCAGATCGAGACCGGAACACGAACCCGCTTGATCCCAAGGACGTGCTGAACTCCATTGGCGAGGTCGTCTATACGTGGGACATGCCGAGCGACGAATTGCGTTGGGGCCCCAATGCAACGGATATTCTTGGCGCAATCCCGCCTGATGCGCTGATGAAAGGCATTGCCTTCTCACGTCTGGTCGAACCTGGTGCCGGGCGAAGCCGTTTTGATGCGATTTCAGACGCATCGGGCGCTGACCTGGGTGATGGTGTGCCATACCGCACCCGCTATGCCGTGCTGATCGGCGAGCGCAAGATGTGGGCCGAAGACACAGGCCGCTGGTTCGCAGGCGCTGACGGCAACCCTGTCAGGGCACGCGGCGTGCTCCGGGTCGAAAGACCCGTGACAGACACCGATCTCGCCGACCCCAGCTTCACGATCTGCGACCGCGCCACGCTTGTCCAGCGACTTGACGAGTTGATGGCCGACCAGATGCCGACCAGCAAGACGGTGGTTGTGCTCAGCTTCGCGATCGATGATCTCAACCGGATCAATGATGATTTTGGCCATGAATCGACCGATGAAATCCTTGTGGAGGTCCAGCAACGCCTGAGCAGCGTGATGCGGCGCAGGGACCGGCTGATGCGCTATTCGAGCAACCGCTTTGCCATCATCCTGACAGGGTGCCTGAGCGATCAGGTCGATGCGACGGCCAGACGCTTTGTGCGGGTCGTCTCAAGAACAGCCATTGTGACCAGACGGGGCGTTGCGCTTGTGCATGTGCGTGTTGGTGCTGCCATCGCGCCGGATCTCACGCGGCACAGCGATGCCTTGTTGTCGGCAGCGGAAGCCGCCTTGGTGAATGCTCGCAGCGGCCCCCAGGACAATGTGCAGATCGCCCGCAAGGTCGAAACCCCGCGCATCGGCCGTGAACATTCACTGGACCATGATGCGCTTGGCGCACTGAATGAGCGGCGTATCAGCATCGCCCGGCAACCGATCGTGAACGCCTCCAGCCGGATTCTGGCCTTCCATGAAGGGCTGGTCCGGATCGAACGGCCCGATGGCAGCTTTTTCGCGCCTGGTGATCTGATCCCCGTTCTGGAGCGGCGCGGCCTTGTCAGGCTGTTCGATCACCGCGTTCTGGAATTGTCAATTGCCGGGCTGGCCTGCGAGCCCGCATCAGTCCTGTCGATCAACGTCTCGCCCCAGTCCCTCACAGATCCGGTCTGGCTGGACGCGCTGTCGATGCTGATCCGGACCCATGCGGGCGTGGCGGAGCGCCTCATCATCGAAGTCACCGAAACCGCGACGATCTCGCATGCCGAGGACAGCCTGCGTGTCATCAAGGCCATCAAGGACCTGGGCTGCCGGGTTGCCATTGATGATTTTGGTGCCGGTCACACCTCGCTGAAGCATCTGAGGGCGTTTCCGGTCGACATCCTGAAGCTGGATGGTGCCTTCACGCAGAACCTCGCACGCTCGACCGATGACCGTTTCTTCGTGCGCACATTGCTCGATCTTGCGCAGCACCTGAAAGTGGACACCGTGGCGGAGTGGGTTGACAACGAGCCCGCCGCCAGGATGCTGACGGAATGGGGCGTCACCTATCTGCAAGGACATCTGACCGGTGCCGCAGAGCTGTGGACGCCCCAGGCCGCTCAGCAAGGCACCCGCGCGGCCTAGGGTCAGGACCTGTTCATTCAGAGCAGTGCGTATCCACAAAACCGGTGCCCACCCTCGCCTTCGCGAGGGCATGCTTTTGTGCGCGATGCTTTAACATCACGCCTTGCTGGACAGTTTCTCCAGCTTGTCGCGCATGGCGGACATTTCACGCTTCAATCCATCCAGCTCGGCATCGGAGGCAGCAGAGCTGGCCGAATGGGCAGGGCTCGATGACGAGGCAGGAGTGGCATCGTCGCTGGCCTGCGGGATTGATCCCACAGCCGCGAACGGTGCGAACATCCGCATCGCATCCCCGAACATCTTCATGTTGGCGCGCGTCTGCACTTCCATGGCCTCCATCGCCTTGGCACCAAAAGCGTTGCTGCCAAAAGACTTCGTCAGGTGGTCGCGATAGGTGTGCTGTTCACGCGTCAGGCTGTCGATCGACATTTCCAGATAGCGCGGCACAAGAACCTGCATGCTGTCGCCATAGAACCGGATGAGCTGCCGCAGGAACGCGATGGGCAACAGGTTCTGGCCTGTCTTGCTCTCTTCCTCGAAGATGATCTGGGCCAGCACCGAGCGGGTGATGTCTTCCGCCGTCTTGGCATCGTAGACCACGAATTCCTCGCCGTTGCGAACGAGCAGGGCGAGATCCTCGAGCGTGACGTATGAGCTTGTGCCGGTGTGATAAAGACGCCGGTTTGCATACTTCTTGATGACGGTCGGCTGTTTTTCAGCGGCCATGGTACACCTTGTCTTGCCAGCCTCGGTCATGCGTGCCAGCGCTCAAAAAACGTGCAATCACGATAGCGGGTTGTGACAGGCCCGCAAGCATTTGTTGCAGTGCACGAAAGAGATGCCAGCGGCAACAGGCCAGATTTCAGTCAGATGCCAGCAGCTTGCATTTGATCAATGTCCCTTGACGGATCAACCTGCAACTCTGACAAACAGCAAGGCGGTGCCTGCGCGTTCATCAGGCACCATAATTGTTGGTCAGGCTTCTCAAGATAAGGATTGTCCCATGTCCTCACAGGATATCGTGATCGTCGGCGCGGCGCGCACGGCGGTCGGCTCCTTCAACGGCGCATTTGCCGCCACGGCTGCCCACGAACTTGGCGCTGCCGCGATCAGGGCGGCTCTGGTGCGGGCAGGTGTTGATCCAGCCGATGTCGACGAGGTCATCATGGGCCAGATCCTCACCGGAGGTCAGGGCCAGAACCCCGCACGTCAGGCAGCCATGGCTGCAGGCATCCCGCACGAGGCATCGGCCTGGGGCCTCAACCAGCTGTGCGGCTCGGGGCTTCGCGCGGTCGCGCTCGGCATGCAGCAGATCGCCAATGGCGACGCCTCCGTGATCGTGGCGGGTGGCCAGGAATCCATGTCGCTCGCACCGCACGTGGCGCACATGCGCGCCGGCACCAAGATGGGCGACATGAAGATGCTCGACTCGATGCTGAAGGACGGCCTGCTCGATGCCTTTCATGGCTATCACATGGGCAACACGGCGGAAAATGTCGCGGCCAAGTGGCAGATCAGCCGGGACGAGCAGGATGCCTTCGCCGTTGCTTCGCAAAACAAGGCCGAGGCCGCGCAGAAGGCCGGTAAATTCAAGGACGAGATCGTGTCATTCACGATCTCTGGCCGGAAGGGCGACATCATCGTCGATGCCGATGAATACCCCAAGCACGGCACCACCCTTGAAGGCGTCGGCAAGCTGAAGCCCGCTTTCTCGAAGGATGGTTCGGTGACGGCCGCCAACGCCTCCGGCATCAATGATGGCGGCGGCGCGGTCGTGCTCATGACGGCGGCGGAAGCCCAGCGCCGTGGCCTGACCCCGCTGGCGCGCATCGCCTCGTGGTCCACCGCCGGTGTTGACCCTGCCATCATGGGCACAGGGCCGATCCCGGCCTCGCGCAAGGCCTTGCAGAAGGCGGGCTGGAAGGCTGCCGACCTTGATCTGATCGAGGCGAATGAAGCGTTTGCGGCGCAGGCCATCGCCGTCAACAAGGACATGGGCTGGGACACCGCCAAGGTCAACGTCAACGGCGGCGCCATCGCCATCGGCCACCCGATCGGGGCATCCGGCGCACGTGTGCTGGTGACGCTGCTGCATGAGATGGGCAAGCGGGACGCGAAGAAGGGCCTCGCCACGCTCTGCATCGGCGGCGGCATGGGCGTTGCCATGTGCCTGGAGCGCTGAACGCGTGTCGCGGCTGAAACCGACCACGCTGTACCGCTATCTCACCGGCCCCAATGATGCAGCTTTCTGTCATCGGGTGACGGAGGCCTTGAGCGAGGGGTGGATGCTGTATGGCAATCCAACGCTGGCCTTCGACGACAAGATGGGCCGCGTGATCTGCGGGCAGGCCCTCATCAAGGATGTCGAGGGAGTGAGCTATTCCCCCGACCTCGATCTTTCAAAACAATGAACAATCAAAAAAACAGCCATTAAAAGGGGAACACCATGGGACGCGTTGCACTGGTTACAGGCGGAAGCCGCGGCATTGGCGCCGCCATCTCGAAGGCGTTGAAGGCGGCGGGCTACACGGTGGCAGCCTCCTATGCCGGCAACGACGAGGCCGCGGCGGCTTTCACCAGGGACACCGGCATTCCGGCCTACAAGTGGGATGTGTCCGACTATGACGCCTGCGTTGCCGGAATTGCAGCAGTGGAGGCAGCCCATGGCCCGGTCGAGGTGCTGGTCAACAATGCGGGCATCACCAAGGACGGCATGTTCCACAAGATGACGAAGGACCAGTGGTACGGCGTGATCAACACCAACCTCAACTCGCTGTTCAACATGACCCGCCCGGTCTGGGAGGGCATGCGCGCCCGCAAGTTCGGCCGCGTGATCTGCATTTCCTCGATCAACGGCCAGAAGGGCCAGATGGGGCAGGTCAACTATTCCGCCGCGAAGGCCGGTGACATCGGCTTCGTCAAAGCTCTGGCGCAGGAAGGCGCGCGCGCAGGAATCACGGTCAACACCATCTGCCCCGGCTATATCGCGACCGAGATGGTGAAAGCGATCGACCCTGCCGTGGTCGAGAAGAACATCCTGCCGCTGATCCCCGTGGGCCGCCTCGGAGAGCCCGAAGAAATCGCCCGCGCCGTGGTGTTCCTTGCCGCCGACGAAGCAGGCTTCATCACCGGCTCGACGCTGAGCGCCAATGGCGGGCAGTATATGGCGTGAGGCATTGGCAGTCCGGCTGTTGCATACAGCACACTGCCGACTGCCCACATCCGATTGCCAGATGACGTTGTCCCGTCCCACCCTCCTTGGCCTAGTTGCCATCCTGCTCTGGGGCCTGCTGGCGCTGTTCACCACCGCGACTGCGGGCATCCCGCCATTCCAGGTCACGGCGATCACCTTTGCCATTGGCGGCGGGATTGGCCTTGCCATCGTCGCCGCGCAAGGCAAGCTGGGTCTGCTGCGCCAGCCTGTCCCGGCCATGGCGCTGGGGATCGGCGGACTGTTTGGCTATCACGCTCTGTACTTCGCGGCGCTGAAGCTGGCTCCGCCCGCCGAAGCCAGCCTCATCGCCTATCTCTGGCCGCTGCTGATCGTGATCTTCGCCGGGCCGCTGCCGGGGATGAGCCTCAGTGCCCGGCATGTCATCGGCGCGCTGATCGGCTTTGCCGGAGTTGGCGTCCTGGCCGCGGGCAAAGGCGTTGCAGGGTTTGATCTGGCGCATCTGCCGGGATACCTGCTGGCAGCAGAATGCGCTGTCATCTGGTCCGCCTATTCGGTCCTGTCGCGCCGCATGGCAGACGTGCCGACCGAGGCCGTGGCGGGTTATTGCCTTGCCACATCGGCCCTGGCGCTGGTCTGCCACCTGGCCTTCGAGACAACCGTGGCGCCGACTGTTTCCGGCTGGCTTGCCCTGCTGGCACTGGGCCTCGGGCCGGTCGGGCTGGCCTTCTTTGTCTGGGACATCGGCATGAAGCAGGGCGACATCCGCCTGCTGGGAGTTGCATCCTACGCTGCACCCGTCATTTCGACACTCGCACTGGTGGCCACGGGCGCAGCACCACTCACGTGGGCGCTTGCCGCAGCCTGCGCACTGATCGTGGCAGGCGCGGTCATCGCCTCGCGCACATCAGGCGGTTGACGCTCTTGGCACCGGCCGCCAGCCGGGCGG
The DNA here is from genome assembly GCA_031375605.1 of Allobosea sp. GTDB lineage: Bacteria > Pseudomonadota > Alphaproteobacteria > Rhizobiales > Beijerinckiaceae > Allobosea. Next base: position 9,144 of record JANMIB010000401.1, read on the forward strand.
GGCCATCTCGAAACCCTTGAAATCAAAGCCGGGTGCCACCGTGCACCCCACAAGTGTCCAGTGCCCGAGACTTGTCGCGGTTTGCCACCAGTTTGCGGGCACGACCAGTTGCGGTCGCTGCCTCAGGCGCAGGTTCGGCCCCAGATGATGCGCTTCGGCATCATGGCCATCAGGCGACATGGTGATGACCATCGGCGCGCCGCCATACCAGTGCCAGACCTCCGCCGCATCGACACGGTGCCATTCCGAAACCTCGCCGACGCCCAGCAGATAGTAGATCGCCGTCGAGGCCGGCCGCCCGCCGGCATCAACCACGGCATCGCGGTAGGTTTCGGTGTAGTATCCGCCTTCCGGGTGCGGCTTGAGGCCAAGAAGCGCCACGACTTCAGCGGCGCTCAACCCGTCCGTGTCTGCTGCAAACATGGTGCGTTCAGCCCTTGAAATCGTTTTTCATCTGGCGAAGGCGCGCAAAGTTCGCGCCAGCATCCGTGCTTTGCGCCAACTCTGCCTTGCCCGCGCGGAAATAAGGATTGGTGGCGTGCTCCTCGCCCACCGTGGTGACGGCCCAGAAATCGCCTGCCGCGGCGCGGCGCTCCGCGTCGGCTGCACGCGCTGCGATGGCGGCATTGCCAGGCTCAATGGCGCGGGCGAAGCGGGCGTTGCCCCATGTATAATCATGGCCCGTGACCAGCCTGACATCATCCGGCAAGGCAGCAATGCGCGAGATCGAACGCCACATCAGCGGTGCCGTATCGCCAGACAACCGGCCACAACCCATCACGAACACCACATCTCCGACCAGTGCAAGGCTTGCTGCGCGCGCGACCCAGCTGACATGCCCCGCTGCATGGCCGGGCGTTGCCCAGATTTCGAAGGCATGGCCGCCGAAATCGACGCTGTCTCCTTCTCCCACGATGCGGTCGATCGGGGCGATATCCGCCGCCGCGGCCGGCCCGATCACCGTGCAGCCGGTGCGGCGCGCCAGTTCCGCCACGCCCTGCACATGGTCGGCATGTTCATGGGTGATGAACAGGTGGCTGATGGTCCAGCCTTTCGCGATGGCGGCGGCATGGACTTGGCCCGCATCAGGCACATCGACCGCCGCGCACAATCCCGTGGCGCTGTCGTGGAGCAAGGCCCCGCTATTGTCGGACAGGGTGCGAAAGACATGAAGCTCGATGGACACGGCTGATACTCTCTGATCGTGGATCGCTTCACCATCATGGCGCTCAGCCCTTGCGCTTGTCCAGCAACAGGCCAATGTTGAGGCGGGATGAGCACAGACGTCGTCGACCTCCGCAGTTTTTATGCAAGCCCGCTGGGGCACGTCGCAAGGCGTTTCATCGGGCGCGCGGTGCTGCGCCATTGGGACAATCTGAGCGGGGCAAGGCTGGTCGGGATCGGTTATGCGATTCCCTACCTGTCCTTGCTTCGCGACAGCGCGGAACGGTCCATCGCTTTCATGCCTGCCACGCAAGGGGTCGTGAACTGGCCGCAGGAGGGGGCTTCAGCCTCTGTCCTGGTCGATCCTCTGTTGCTGCCGCTTGACGATGCGTCTGTCGACCGTGTGCTGCTGGTCCACGCACTTGAAACTAGCGAGAACGCCGAGGAATTGCTGGCCGAGTGCTGGCGTGTGCTGGCACCCGGCGGACGGCTGATGCTGGTTGCACCAAACCGGCGCGGGCTCTGGGCACGGGTGGATGGTACCCCGTTCGGGCATGGCCGCCCGTTCTCGCGAAGCCAGCTAGAAAGCCTGATGCGGGCAACGCTGTTCTCGCCCGAGAACTGGGCAGAAGCGCTGTTTGCCCCGCCGTTGGCCCGCCAGTCGATCCTGCGTTCTGCCGCGATGTGGGAAAAGATCGGCTCAGGGCTTGGCCTGCCCTTCTCCGGCGTTCACGTCATTGATGCGACCAAGCAGTTCTACAGGCGCGCGCCTGCCAAGAATCGGCGTGCCTTTGCACTCCGGCAGTTTCTGGGGCCCCTGCCATCTGCGGCCCCCAGCGCAGGCCGCCAAGCACACTCACAAGACGCACACGGACTGTCATAACCTTGACAGCGGCGTCTGACGCCGCCACATCAGCGAAAATCATCAACAGTCGGCATCGCACAGGCCGCAGAGCACGTCGGCGGATCAATCCTGACATGAGACGATATCTCGATTTCGAAAAGCCTGTTGCCGACCTCGAGGCCAAGATCGACGAAATGAAGGTGATGGCGGCCAATGGTGATGCTGTCGCCATCGGCGATGACATTGCCCGGCTCGAGGTCAAGTCGGATCAATCATTGAAGGCACTTTATGCGGCCTTGACTCCCTGGCAGAAAACCCAGGTCGCGCGGCATCCCGAGCGCCCGCATTTCACGGACTACTGCTCCCAGCTGATCACGGATTTCACCCCGATGGCAGGTGACCGCGGCTTTGGCGAGGACGAAGCCATCATCGGTGGGCTTGGGCGCTTCGAGGGCGAGGCTGTCTGCATCATCGGACAGGAAAAGGGCGCGAGCACCGAAACACGGCTGAAACACAATTTCGGGATGGCCAAACCCGAGGGCTACCGCAAGGCCGTCAGGTTGATGGAACTGGCGGAGCGTTTTTCACTCCCGGTCCTGTGCTTCATCGACACGGCTGGCGCATTCCCCGGCATCGAGGCGGAAGAACGCGGCCAGGCCGAGGCCATCGCCCGTTCGACCGAAGCCTGCCTTGGCCTTGGCACGCCCAACATTTCGCTGATCATCGGCGAGGGTGGCTCTGGCGGCGCGGTCGCCATCGCCACGGCCAACCGGGTTCTGATGCTCGAGCATGCCGTTTATTCGGTCATTTCGCCGGAAGGCGCTGCGTCGATCCTGTGGCGTGACGCAACCCGTGCGCAGGATGCTGCGACCGGCATGAAGATCACGGCGCAGGATCTGCTGCGTTTCGGCGTGATCGACCGCATTGTCAGCGAACCTGCGGGCGGCGCGCACCGTGCACCCGCGGAAGCCATCGCCAAGGCCGGGCATGCCCTGTCATCGGCGCTGGGCGAGCTGGCCCATCTCACGCCTGACCAGCTCCGCAGCCAGCGCGCCGACAAGTTTCTGGCCATCGGACGCAAGCTGGTCTGACCCTTTCCATCGCGTCCGGCCATACAATCGACGTTAACGATGTGTTGACCATGGCGACAGGTTGGTCGACCTTGTGGTAAGGAACAAGCAAGGCTAACAGGTTTAACTGTGCATCATGTCTTCACCGTCCCGGTTCGGGACGCTGTTTCGGGATCATTGCTCGTGCGTCTGCTGCCACTGTCTCTCATTGCTGCCCTTTCGCTCACGCTCGCCTCCTGCGAGGAGAGCCGCCAGCGCGGTGCTGCGCGGCACAGCATTCCCATTCCCAACGAGGTGATGGCGCTGATGTCCGAGAAGGGCATGAACAAGGCCAATCCCGTCCTGATCCGGTCCTTCAAGAAGGAATCGGAACTGGAGATCTGGAAAGCGGCCACCGACGGGCAGTACAAGCTGCTCAAGACCTATCCGATGTGCCGTTGGTCGGGCCAGCTTGGCCCCAAGAGGCGCGAGGGTGATCGCCAGGCTCCCGAGGGCTTTTACAGCATCACGCCGGCGCAGATGAACCCGAACTCGGCGTTCTACCTGTCGTTCAACATGGGTTTCCCCAACCAGTTCGACCGGGCCCATGGCCGCACCGGCGCGCATCTGATGGTTCACGGTGCCTGTTCGTCATCGGGTTGCTACTCGATGAGTGATGATCAGATCGCCGAAATCTACGCCATCGTCCGCGAGGCGCACAATGGCGGCCAGCAGGCCGTGCAGATGCAGGCCATGCCGTTCCGCATGACATCCGACAACATGGCGCGCCATCGTTATGACCAGAACATGCCCTTCTGGCGCAACCTGAAGGAAGGCTCCGACATGTTCGAGGTGGCACGCGCCGTCCCGAAAGTCTCGGTCTGCCAGGCCCGCTACGCTTTCAACCGCACCGAGGATTGCAGCCCGGACCCGTCAAGGCAGCAGATCGCCGCCGCCGCCGCGCAGAAGTCCCGCACAGACGAAGCAGAGGTCGCAGCGCTTGTGGCAAGGGGCACGCCCGCCGTGCGCGTCGTCTATCAAGATGGCGGGCAGCACCAGACCTTCACACAGATCCTGATGGCCAGCGGACCGGAAGTTCTTGAGCAGAAGGCGGCCTGGGGTTCGCGCGCCGTTGGCGTCAGCCGGCCCGATGCCATCGTGAGTGGCCCGCAGGAAATTGCCGTGAATTCCACAGGGCTTCAGCGCCAGGCAACGCCTCCGGTTGTTGCGACAGCGACACCTCGCGTCACGCCGCCGAACACAAATGCGCGCCAGCTTGCATCAGCATCGACCACATCAGCATCGACAACCACTGTGGCGCGGACCGCAGCGCCTGCTGCAGCAGCCGCCCCTGCCGCTCAGAGCGCTGAACCAGCCTCGCCTTCCGTGCTCCAGCGTGTCCTGTCATTCAACCCGTTTGCGGCATCCCAGCCTGAAGCTGCCGCGCCTCTTCCAGAAGCTGCACCTGCCGCCAGACCGCCCCTGCGTGCTCCAGTGCCGCCAAGACGCGCCGAAGGCCAGCAGCGCGCGCCTTCGCAAGGTGCCGCGCCGCCGCTATCAACGCCGCAGG
>JANMIB010000424.1:0-15830 GCA_031375605.1 Allobosea sp.
CACCCCGGTTTCGTGCTAACCTTCCAGCAAGCAACAAGAAGCGCCCGACTGGGCGTACCTACGGGAGGTTCCATGAGCAATTTTCGCAATCTGGCGGCAAGATCCACTTTTGTCATGTCCGCTTTTGTCATGTCCAGTGCAGCAGCGCAGGCACAGACTGAAATCCAGTGGTGGCACGCACTGACCGGTGCCAACAACGACATCGTGGTCAAGCTGTCCGAGGATTTCAACGCCTCCCAGAAGGACTACAAGATCGTCCCGGCTTACAAGGGCTCTTATGCCGACACGCTGAATGCCGGCATCGCTGCCTTCCGTGCGGGCCAGGCCCCGCACATCATGCAGGTGTTCGAGGTCGGAACCGCCACTATGATGGGTGCCAAAGGTGCCGTGAAACCTGTGCAGGACATGATGAAGGAAGCGGGCGAGGCCTTCGATCCGAAATCCTATCTTCCCGGCATCACTGGCTACTATTCCACCGTGAAGGGCGAGATGCTGTCCTTCCCGTTCAACTCGTCGTCCGCAGTCATGTGGTACAACAAGGACGCCTTCAAGAAGGCGGGCCTCAATGCCGAAACCCCGCCAAAGACATGGCCCGAGGTGTTCGATGCCGCCAAAAAGCTCAAGGTCGCCGGCTGGGACAAGTGCGGTTTCTCGACGGCCTGGATCACCTGGCTGAATGTCGAGCAGCTTGGTGCCTGGCACAACACGCCCATCGGCACCAAAGCCAACGGCATGGACGGGTTTGACACCACGTTCCAGATCAATGCGCCTTTGTTCGTGAACCACCTCACCAATCTGGCCAATCTGCAGAAAGAGGGCGTGTTTTCCTATTCCGGCCGCACCAATACAGGCGAAGGCCGCTTCACATCCGGTGAATGCCCGATCTTCCTGACTTCGTCGGCGTTTTTCGGCAATGTGCGCGCCAACGCGAAATTCGAATGGGCGAATGCACCGATGCCATACTATCCCGAGGTTGCGGGCGCTCCGCAGAACTCGATCATCGGCGGGGCTTCGCTCTGGGTGATGGGCGGCAAGTCGGCCGCCGAATACAAGGGCGTGGCCAAGTTCTTCACCTTCCTGTCGGATGTTGACCGGCAGGTGAAGCTGCACACCGAAAGCGGCTATCTGCCCATCACCAAGGCCGCCTATGCCAAGGTCAAGGACTCGGGTTTTTACAAGGACAAGCCCTTCCTCGAGACGCCGCTTCTGCAGCTCAACAACAAGGAGCCGACGGAGAATTCGCGCGGGCTTCGCTTCGGCAACCTCGTCCAGATTCGCGACATCTGGTCTGAGGAAATCGAGTCGGCCCTGAACGGCCAGAAGGCACCGAAGGCTGCGATGGACGCGGCAACAGAACGCGGCAATGCCGTGTTGCGGCAGTTCGAGCGCACCGTGACGCGGTGATCCTGATCGCTTTCGCGATTGACGGACCAGAGGCCATGCACAACCATGGCCTCTGGTTCTTTTTTTCCGCCGGACACCAGGCTTTATGAACAAGACCGCCACCTTCAAAGGCTACCTGATCCCGGCGCTGCTGCTGTTGCCGCAACTCGCGATCACGGTGGTGTTCTTTTACTGGCCTGCAAGCCAGGCGGTCTGGCAGTCCTTTCTCGTGCAAGATGCGTTCGGTACCTCCACCGAGTTCGTCTGGTTCGAGAACTACAGGGAGCTTTTCAGCAAGCCCGACTATTACAAAGCGCTATGGAACACGGTGGTGTTTTCCACACTCGTGACCACGCTGTCGCTCTCCATCGCGCTGCTGTTTGCCGTGATGGCGGACCGGCACATCAGGGGACACCAGATCTTCACGACGCTGCTGATCTGGCCTTATGCGGTGGCGCCTGCCATTGCGGGCGTGCTGTGGATGTTCATGTTCAACCCCTCCCTCGGCATCATGGCCAAGGCCCTGCGCGGGATGGGCTATGACTGGAACCCACTCCTGAACGGCAACCAGGCCATGAGCCTTGTGGTCATGGCCGCCGTGTGGAAGCAGATCAGTTACAACTTCCTGTTTTTCCTCGCCGGGCTGCAAGCCATCCCCCAGAGCGTGATCGAGGCCGCGACGATTGATGGCGCGAAAGCGATGCGCCGTTTCTGGACCATCATTTTCCCGCTGCTCTCGCCGACCACGTTTTTCCTGCTCGTGGTCAACATCGTCTATGTGTTCTTCGACACGTTCGGCATCATCGACACGATCACCGGCGGAGGCCCGTCAAAGGCCACCGAAACCCTGGTTTACAAGGTTTATTCGGACGGCAAGGGCGGGGCTGACCTTGGCGGTTCGGCGGCGCAATCGGTGGTGCTGCTCGGCATCGTGGTCTGCCTCACAGCCATCCAGTTCCGCTACATCGAGCGCAAGGTCACGTACTGATGCGGGCACCGATGTCCACAAGAGGTCTTGCCCATGGTTGAGAACCGCGCCTTCGGCGACAGGGTCGCCTATGTCATCCTCAGCATCGGCGTGGTGATCGTGGCGTTTCCGGTCTATCTGACGTTTGTGGCGTCAACCTGGGATGCCGCCACCATCATCAACGGCGAAATGCCGCTCTATCCCGGCCCGTTCTTTGCTGAAAACTACTACAGGACGCTGTTCATCGGCACCTCCGGCACCACCCGCGAGCCGGTGATCAACATGATGATCAACTCGTTCATCATGGCCATGACGATCGCCATTGGCAAAATCTCCATCTCGGTCCTGTCGGCCTATGCAGTGGTGTATTTCCGCTTTCCGTTCCGCATGACGGCGTTCTGGCTGATCTTCATCACGCTGATGCTGCCTGTCGAAGTGCGCATTTTCCCGACCTTCAAGGTCGTGGCCGACATCGGTTTCCTCGACACCTATCAGGGGCTTGCCGTGCCGCTGATCGCGTCTGCCACCGGAACCTTGCTGTTCCGCCAGTTCTTCATGACCATTCCGGATGAACTGCTCGAAGCCTCGAAGATCGACGGCGCTGGCCCGTTCCGCTTCTTCATGGACACCGTGCTGCCGCTCTCGATGACGACAGTCGCGGCGCTGTTCGTGATCCAGTTCATCTATGGCTGGAACCAGTATCTCTGGCCGCTGCTGATCACCACCAAGGACTCGATGCAGACCATCGTGATCGGCATCAAGAAGATGATCGTAACGGCGGATGCGCTCACCGAATGGCAACTGGCCATGACCACCGCCGTGCTGGCCATGCTGCCGCCGGTGGCGGTCGTTGTGCTGATGCAGCGCCTGTTCGTGCGCGGCCTGGTGGATCAGGAAAAGTGATGTCCCGGTCAGCGTTTATGCGACACAAGCGCATCGTAATCAGCATGGTTGCCGATCCAGAACCACAGAAGCCCGCCTTCGACACCCACCGCGAGCACACGATGGCGAAGTCCAACGCGAGCCGACCAGAAGTCGCCAACTTTCTTCAACCGCAAAGACGGGTGGTGAGGGTCGCTCTTGAGAAGCACAAATGCTGCGTCGGCATGAGTGCGTTCAGAAGCAGGAAGCCTCTCGTAAGCGATCCAGAACTGTCGGCTTGCCTGATGTTTCAAAGAGCGCGGACACGCCCGGATGCCAGATCGTCAAGAGCTGCTGCGGCAAACTCATTCAGCTTCCCGGATTTGGCATCACGCTCGATCTTGGCATCAAAACGGGCAGCATCGAACGTGTCGAACCAGCGCCTGAAATCGTCAAGCTCATGTTCTGACAGTTTCTCGACGGCACTTTCGATGTCTGCGACCTTGTTCATGATTGGGAAAATACCAGATCGGTCGCCTCCAGTCACCCTTGTTCATGACCAGCAGGATGCCTCCCATGGCTGAAGTCACCATCACCAATGTCCGCAAGGTCTATCCCGGCAATGTCGAGGCCGTGAAGGGCGTCTCCATCGACATTCCCGACGGCGGCTTTTGCGTGCTTGTCGGCCCATCCGGCTGCGGCAAGTCCACACTGCTGCGCATGGTGGCGGGGCTGGAAACCATCACGTCCGGCGAGTGCAAGATCGGCGCGCGCGTTGTCAACGAGATCGAGCCGGCTGACCGCGACATCGCCATGGTGTTCCAGAACTATGCGCTTTACCCGCACTTCAGCGTTTACGACAACATGGCCTACGGCCTGCGCAACCGCGGCACGCCCAAGGACGAGATCGACCGACGCGTGCAGGAAGCGGCGAAGATCCTCGGCATCGAGAGTTTCCTGGAACGACGCCCGCGTGCCTTGTCAGGCGGGCAGCGCCAGCGTGTCGCCATGGGCCGCGCCATTGTGCGCAAGCCGCAGGTCTTCCTGTTCGACGAGCCGTTGTCCAATCTTGACGCAAAGCTGCGCGTGCAGATGCGCGTCGAGATCAAGAAGCTGCAGCGCGCGCTGGGCGTGACCTCGATCTACGTCACCCATGACCAGGTCGAGGCGATGACGCTGTCCGACAAGCTGGTGGTGATGAATGGGGGGCGCATCGAACAGATGGGATTGCCCAACGAGGTCTACCGCTATCCGGCGTCCAAGTTCGTCGCGACCTTCATCGGCTCGCCGCCGATGAACATCGCTCAAGGCGTGATCAAGGGGCCAGGCGCCGTCAGCCTTGGCGATGTGGTCGTGCCTGTCAGCGACATGGCGGCTGACCTGAAACCGGGCGATCCGGTCGAGGTGGGGCTTCGGCCCGAAGATCTGGCGGTCCGCACGCAGGATGGCCTCGCCATGCGCGTTGATTTCATCGAGGAACTTGGCGCAACGCAGCTTTTCCACGGCGTCCTGGGCAGTGCGGCGCTTGTGGTGCAGGCCGCGACCGGCACTGTTCCCGCTGATTCAAAGACACTCAACCTGGGGATCGATCCGGCCAAGGTACACCTGTTCGATCCGGTCAGCGGCATCCGCCGGGGCAAATAGCGCAGGCTGATCTGGACGACCGGCGCGTGACGACATAGTCATGCAGCAACGGTTCAGTTCAGGGCGCACTTCCATGACCATCACGATCGACGGCATCAAGCTCACTGCGGACAAGGTCATGCGCGTGGCGCGGCCCAATGCAGCGGGCCGTTTCGAGAAAGCCCGGCTTGACCCTAAGGCACGCGCCAACATCATCGCCGCGCGCAGCTATATCGATGCCCATTTCATGCGCGACGATGCGCCCTTCATGTATTCGTTCAACACCGGCGTCGGCCTGTTCAAGGACCAGCGCGTGATGATGAGCGAGATGGCGGATTACCAGCGCCGCACGGTCTATGCCCACGCCACCGGGATCGGCGAGCCGCTGCCTGAAGACGCCGTGCGGGCCACCATGCTGCTGCGCGCCAATGCCTTCACCTCGAATTATTCTGGCCCACGCATCGAGGTGGTGGACCGCCTGCTCGATTGCCTGAATGCAGGGCTGCATCCCGTGATCCCGGCCAAAGGTTCGGTTGGCGCATCTGGCGATCTTGCACCTCTGGCCCACATGTCCGGCGCGATCTGCGGCTTCGAGGAGGCCGAGATGTTCTACAAGGGCAAGCGCATGCCTGCCCGCGCGGCCTTGAAGAAAGCAGGCCTGAGTGAAACGTTCGAGCTGTCCGCCAAGGATGCCTCCGCCCTGATCAACGGCTCGACCGTGTCGCTCGCCATCGGCGTGCTCGCAATGGAGGACGCCAGGCGCGTGCTCAAGACGGCCGACATCGCTCTTGCCATGTCTTTGGAATGCTTGCGCGGTGAACTTGCAGCGTTTGATCCGCGTGTCCACAAGGCGCGGCCTCATCCGGGGCAGGCCGCCACGGCACGCAACCTTCTGAAGGTCGCAGGCGATTCGCAGCGCTGCTCCGAAGCGGCACGCATGACGGTTTTTCCCGAAGAGAACCGCGCGCCGGGCGTTGCGCCGCCCCCACGCGTGCAGGATGTCTATTCGCTGCGCTGCGCGCCGCAGGTACACGGGCCGGTGCGCGATGCGCTCGCTTACATCGGTGATGTGATGGGCCGCGAAATCAACTCGGCGACTGACAACCCGCTCATTTTCGACACGGGCGATGGCTATGCCTGCATTTCCGCCGGGCATTTCCACGGGCAATATGTGGCGCAGGCGATGGACCTTCTCTCCATTGCCATGGCCGATCTTGGCTCGATCTCAGAGCGCAGGCTTGCCAGGCTGGTTGATCCCACCATGTCCTACGGGCTGCCGCGCAATCTTCTGGCCGGCAAGAAAGGTCTCAACACCGGTTACGCCACGGTTCAGTGCTCGATGTCGGCGCTGGTGATGGAGAACCGGACGCTGTCGATGCCCGGTTCGGTCGATTCCATTCCGAGCAAGTCCAATGCCGAGGACCATGTTTCCAACTCCACCTGGTGCGCCCGCAAGGCTCGCACCATCGTGGAAAATGTCGAGCAGATCGTGGCAGGCGAACTCCTGATGTCGGCGCAGGCGCTGTCCTTGGTCGCTGATGTTGCCAAGGCGCATCCTGTCGGCACTGGCACTGAGGCCGCCTTGTCTGCGATCCGCGCCGTCATTCCGCCAGCGCTGTCCGGCGACCGCTGGTATCACACCGAGATGATCGAGGCATTGCATCTGGTCAAGGCGGGCACCGTGATCGAGGCTGTCGAGGCCGCAATCGGGCGGTTGGAGTGAATTCAGGCCAGATCGCCATAGGCGATGAATGGCACGCTGTCGCCGGGCTCGACGCCAGCAAGGTCATCGGCAAGCTCGATCAGGCCATCGGTTTCGGTCAATGACGTCAGCACGCCTGCGCCATCGCGGGCATGCTTGGCAGCATCAAAGCCACCATCGCTGCGGGGAATGAGACCCACGCGCACAAATTCACGGCGTCCGGTTTTCTTGCCGTAGGAGAATGTGGACGTGACACGGATGCGCCTTGGCTCATGCCATATCCCGCCACCCAGCCGCGCCAGTAGGGGCCGGACCACGAAGGCGAACGTCACATAGACTGCGACAGGGTTTCCGGGCAACCCGACAAACGCCTTGCCATCAATCACGCCCATGGCCACCGGCCTTCCCGGCTTGATGGCAATGCGCCAGAACACCAGCGAGCCGATGCTTTCGACGGCTGGCTTCACGTGATCTTCCTCCCCTGTGGAAACGCCGCCCGACGTCAGGATCAGGTCGCACGTCCCGGCTGCCTCTTTCAGCCTCGCGGAGAGGTCTTCCTTCACGTCCCGGATGATGCCGAGATCAATGGCCTGTGCTCCCGTGCGCGCGACAAGCGACATCAGCATGATGCGGTTGGAATCATAGATCGCGGCATTGGGCAGCGCTGTTCCCGGCTCGATCAGCTCATTTCCAGTCGAGAACACCCCGACCTTAAGACGCCTGCGCACAACCAGTGACGATTGCCCGATGGCAGCAGCCATGGCCAGATCTTGCGGACGCAGGCGCTGCCCGGCCTTGAGCGCCGTGGCACCAGCCCGAATGTCCTCGCCTGCCGGGCGCATGTTGGCGTAGCGCTTGAGGCCAACAGGGAGGCTGACAACGCTGTCCTTGAGCGCGACATCCTCCTGCATGAACACCGTGTCCGCATCAGGCGGCATCGGAGCACCTGTGAAGATGCGAACCGCGACACCAGCGGCGGACGTATGGATTGCTAAGCCAGCCGCCACGCGGCCATGAACCGGAAGCATTGTGGCCTGATCGATACCCAGATCAGCATGGCGAACCGCATAGCCATCCACCGCCGAGTTGGCGAAAGGCGGCAAGGGCAATGGCGCGACAAGGTCAGCGGCGAGATAGCGGCCTTCGCAGGCCAGAAGCGGCAGCACTTCATTGAGATCAAGCGGCAGCCTCTCGCTGTCTCCAATCGGCGTAATCCGCTCTGACATCAGCCGTGCAGCGTCCTCAACGGTCATCAGCGGACCACCAAAGGCGAAGCAATCATCCGTGAGCTGGGCCATCTGCGTCTTTCTGCGCAAGCTTCACCAGAACCTGTGCAATCGGCTCGGCAAAGGCAAGCGCCAAACCGGCGACAGCCTCGATGTCATCAAGATCGACGACGGGCCGGCCCGCAGAGGGGAACGGCATATCCGAGGCCACCGCGACGATGCTCGGATCGCCTACATGCAATGGAGGCTTGCCATTGGCCAGACGGTGCACCTCGAACTTGCAATGCACCTCACTCTTGAAGCCTTCGACGATGATGAGATCAACCGGCGACAGCTTCGGCAGCAGATCGGCGAGGCGCAGTTCGGGCTCGCCGCGCAGCTCGTGCATCAGCGCCCAGCGTCGGCCTGACGAGACGAGGACTTCGGATGCACCCGCCATGCGGTGATTGTGCGAATCCTTGCCAGGCACGTCCACATCGAAGGCATGATGGGCATGTTTCAGGGTGGAGACGCCCACGCCCCGGCTGACCAAAAGCGGAATGAGCCTGCCAAGCAAGGTGGTCTTGCCTGCGCCGCTCCAGCCTGCAAGGCCAATCACACGTGTCATCGAGATCATCCGTTCACACACAAAACCGGGCGCTTTCGCGCCCGGTTCATCTCTATCAGAGGTGATGACCAGGTGAAGCTTATTCAGCGGCCTGCATCGTGCCAGGCATCACGCCCTTTTTCATCTCATCCGCAACCCACAAGCCGTGATGCTCGCGCGCCCAGTTGAGATCGACCTCGCCAGAGCCCATGGCATCAAACGCGCCCTCCATACCGATCGAACCGATATAGGCGTGTGCCAGCATTGCACCGACCAGGACCATGCTGACCACGCCGTGCACAACATTCCAGAACTGGAGATTGAGCACGCCGCCGGCGGTGTAGGGGAACAAAAGGTACCAGCCTGAGACCGAGAGCGCAGCGCCACCAAAGATGACGGACCAGAACACCAGCTTCTGCCCGCCATTGAAGCGCTTGGCTTCGGGATGACCCTTGCCGACAAGACCGCCACCCTGGGCGAACCAGCGGACATCGATCATGCCCGGCACGTTGTCCTTGACCCAGACCAGGAACATCAGCACCAGGCCGATCATGAACGGGAAGGCCAGATAGTTGTGCGCGTATTTGCCAAGCTGCGCAAAGCTGGCAAACGCCACCTCACCGATGATTGGCAAGAGCAAGACCTTGCCGAAGGTGACATTCAGCCCGCTGATGGCGAGGATGATGAAACAGCTTGCCGTTGTCCAATGGATGAAGCGCTCGATGGCACCAAACCGTGTGATCGTCTGGTTCGAGCGTCCCTTGCCGATCCTGATCGGGCCACGCGTGAAAAAGAAAACTGCCAGCAACCCGAGCATGCCGAGGATGGCAACCGCACCGATCAGGTGCATCGTGCCCTGATGAAATTCGCGCCATTCACGGCCTGCGGGCCGGATCAGCGTTGACGCCTTGGAATCGGGGATGGTGATCCGGCCGCCGATTTCCTGTGCCGCACCGGGTTTCAGCGCGTTCAGCAACTGGTCTTCGCTGACAGCGCTCGCCGTGGGGTTGATCGGCGCACCCTGCTGGGCCAGCGCCGGATGGGCAAGCCCGAGCGCCAAAACCAGCGCGAACATGCCCATGACCGTCCGAATGGAGTGTGTGAGACGCATGGTCCCTCCAGAATTGGTTGTTTCTTGGAGCAAGACGGGCTGCCGCGATGACGGTAGCCCTGTTCAAGCTCAGATCGCGATGGGTTCCTTGTAGGCTGTCTTCCAGCCCCAGGCACCCGAACCATAGCCGCGCTTGACCACGCGCTCCTTGTAGATCTTGGCGATGATGTCGCCATCACCCGCCAGAAGCGACTTGGTCGAGCACATCTCGGCGCACAACGGCAGCTTGCCTTCCGCGAGACGGTTCGAGCCGTACTTCTGGAACTCGGCGGGCGACAGGTCAGCCTCCGGGCCACCGGCGCAGAACGTGCACTTGTCCATCTTGCCGCGCGAGCCGAAATTGCCGACCTTGGGATATTGAGGCGCGCCGAACGGGCAGGCGTAGAAGCAATAACCGCAGCCAATGCACAGGTCCTTGGAGTGCAGTACCACCTTGTCGACCGTCACATAAAAGCAGTCGACCGGGCACACGGCAGCGCAGGGCGCATCCGTGCAGTGCATGCAGGCCATGGAGATCGAACGCTCGCCTGGCTTGCCGTCATTGATGGTGACGACGCGGCGGCGGTTGATGCCCCATGGAACGTCGTTTTCGTTCTTGCAGGCGGTGACGCAGGCGTTGCACTCGATGCAGCGGTCAGCGTCACACAGGAATTTCATGCGAGCCATTGTTCTGTTCTCCTCGCTCAAGCCGCTGCAATCTGGACAAGGGTGACCTTGCCTTCATGCATGCCCGTTACCGGGTCATAACCATAGGTGGTGACTGTGTTGACGCTCTCGCCCAGCACGATCGGATCAGTTCCCTTCGGGTAGTTCCCGCGCTGATCGACGCCCTGGTAGAAGCCGCCGAAGTGGAACGGCATCCACGCCACGCCCTTGCCGACACGCTCTGTCACCAGAGCCTTGACACGGGCCTTGGCGTTGCCCTCAGGACCGGAGACCCAGACGAACTGGCCGTCCTTGATGCCGCGCGCACTGGCATCGACCGGGCTGATCTCGACAAACATGTCCTGCTGCAATTCAGCCAGCCACTTGTTCGAACGGGTTTCTTCGCCGCCGCCCTCATATTCGACCAGACGGCCGGAGGTGAGAATGATCGGGAAGGATTTGGCCAAGCCCTTCTCCACCGCCGCCTTCTGGATCGATCCGCCCATGTTCGGCATGCGCAGGTTGCGCTCATCGGGGCGGGCCGGCCACTTGGCGACCAGATCAGGCCTTGGCGAGTAGATCGGCTCGCGGTGAACCGGGACCGGATCAGGCAGGTTCCACGCATCGGCGCGGGCCTTGCCGTTGCCAAAGGGCACGCAGCCATGCTTCAGCGCAACCCGCTGGATGCCGCCGGACAGATCGGTTGCCCAGCTCACACCATCGATGGCATTGCCCCCGACCCAGCTGATCGTTGCCGCCTCTGCAGGCGTCAGATCCTTGTCCCAGCCCAGGCGCTTCAGCATGCCCATGGTAAATTCAGGGTAGCCGTCGCGGATTTCCGAACCCTTGGGGAACGAGCCTTCGGCCAGCAGCGTGACCTTGCGCTTGGTTCCGTCAGCAAGCGTCTCCTCGCGCTCCACGCCGAAGCGCGGACGGAAGGCACCGCCGCCATTGGCGGGTTCGACGCTGGTGTCATACAACACATGCGTGCCGGGGTGCTTGAGTTCAGGCGTGCCCCAGCACGGCCATGGCAGGCCGTAAAAGTCATTCTCCACGGCAGAGCCCTTGGCACCGCGCAGCGTGACCAGATCGAACTTGTCCTGGTTGGCCATGTGCAGCTTGAGGCGCTCTGGCGACTGGCCGGTGTAGCCGGTGGACCAGCCACCACGGTTGATCTCGCGCAGCAGCGATTCAGCCTGCGGTTCATCGCCGAACTTGCCCTTGATCATGGCAATGTTCTTGAACATGTCTTTCGCGAAGCCGAGCTTCTCGGCCAGCTTGTAGATCACCCAGTAATCGTTGGCCGATTCGAAGATTGGCTCGACAATCTTCTCGCCCCACTGGATCGAGCGGTTCGAGCAGGTGCGCGAGCCGTCGTTTTCAAACTGCGTGCACGCCGGCAACAGATAGGTGCCGTTCTTGCGCTGGGCCAGCGAGACGAAGTTGGTCGGGTGCGGATCGGCGATCACCAGCAGGTCGAGACTCTCAAGCCCCTTCACGGCATCGGGAATGCGCGGGATGGTGTTTCCGCCATGGCCGAAGACGATCATTGCCTTGAGGTTGTCCTTCTGGTCGACCTGTTCGGTCGGCAGCGTCGCGGCATCGAACCAGCGGGTCGACGTGTGGCCGGACAGTTCCATGTTTGCCTTGCGGTTGCGCGCCGGGCGGCCGGCCTTGGCAGGCACCTCGTCGAAGCGGCTCTGGAGATACTCGTAAGGCACGTCCCAAACACGCGCCCAATGACGCCATGCGCCTTCAACCAGCCCGTAATAGAGCGGCAGGTTGCCGACATCGAGACCCATGTCCGTCGCGCCCTGGACGTTGCAATGGCCGCGGAAGATGTTGGCCCCCGTGCCGTCAGAACCGACATTGCCGGTGGCGAGCAGCAGGGTGCAGATGGCGCGCACGTTGGCCGTGCCGACCGAATGTTGGGTCACGCCCATGCACCAGATGAAGGTGGCCGGCTTGACGGTGGCGAAGGTCTGTGCCGCGCGCTTGAGCTGCGCTTCGGGCACGCCCGTGATGTCCTCGACGGTCTTGGGGTCGTATTTTTCGACCTCCTTGAGCACCGCTTCCATGCCGTAGACGCGGGACTTAATGAAGTCCTTGTCTTCCCAGCCATTCTTGAAGATGTGCCACATCATGCCCCAGATCACGGCGATGTCCGTGCCCGAGCGGATGCGCACGTATTCGGTGGCGTGGGCCGCCGTGCGGGTCATCCGGGGGTCGAAGACGATGACGTTGGCGCGGTTTGTCTCCTTGCCGGCCAGAATGTGCTGCATCGAGACCGGATGCGCCTCGGCCGCATTCGAGCCCATGAAGATCACGGTCTTTGAATTGCGGATGTCATTGTACGAATTGGTCATGGCACCGTAGCCCCATGTGTTCGCGACCCCGGCAACGGTGGTGGAATGGCAGATGCGGGCCTGGTGATCGACGTTGTTGGTGCCCCAGAACGCCGCAAACTTGCGCAGCAGGTAAGCGCCTTCGTTCGAGAACTTGGCAGAACCCAGGATGTATGCCGAGTCAGCACCCGACTTGGCGCGGATTTCCAGCATCTTGTCGCCGATTTCGCTGATGGCCTGTTCCCAGGAAATCCGCGTCCACTGGCCTTCGACCAGCTTCATCGGGTATTTGATCCGGCGGTCGCCGTGGACCAGTTCGCGCACGGAAGCACCTTTCGCGCAATGCGTGCCCCGGTTGATCGGGCTTTCCCAGGCTGGCTCCTGACCGACCCAGACGCCGTTGGCGACTTCGGCCTTGACCGTGCAGCCAACCGAGCAATGGGTGCAGATGTTCTTGACAATCTTGGTGCCGGTTGCGGGCCCAAACCCGGCAGCCTCTGCCTTGCGGACCGCACCAATCTGGATGCCGCCAGCCAGCGCCACACCGCCAGCCACCAGGCCCGATCGGCGCAGGAAGGAGCGGCGATCCATCACGCCGGATGACAGGCCACCAAGGGCTGCTGCGAGTTTGCCGCGGATTGCGTCGGCGCTCTTGCGTTTGATCAACATGAGCTGTGCCCTCAGTAGCTGTTGGTGCGGTAAAAGGCTTTGACGTGGTCCGTCTCGCGATAACGGCCCTTCGTCTCTTCCTTGCCTGGATCATAGGCTTCGGCAGGTGTGACCATGCCGGGAGCCACGGATGCGGCGGCGGCCACGCTGCCGAGGCTGGCCACCTTCAGGAAGCCACGGCGATCTAGCGCCTCTTTGGTTTTTTTCTCAGACATCAGATTGTCCTCTTCCAGACTTCAAACATCAGGCTGCCAGCGCCATGGCACTGGCCTCAATATCCATGAACACGCGGCCAATGGCACCGACGGTCCGGTAAAACCCGGAGGTCTGCGACATTTCCAGATCAACAAACAAGCGCGACACCCAGGGCTTCAGATGCCGGTCGAAGAACACGCGGTCATCGATCCCGTCAGCCTCGAACTCGCCCATGATCAAACCGCGCATCACATCAAACAGGATGGCGACATGGTCTTCGGGCTCGCCAACGCGCACCTCGCGGGCCAGGCCCAGTTTCTCCATGTCGCGGCGCACATCGGCAAGCGGCCGCTCATTCAAGAAACCGGTGCGATAATACGAGCCATACGGCAGGATCTCGCCGCGACCCACACCGATGAACATGTCGAAGTACTCGCGTTGCAGCACTTCGGCGTCGACCTTGCCCGCCACATCCGCGAGGATCAGGTGCGCGGTGCCAAGCTCGGACGCATCACCCTTGAGAGCTGCGAGCTGGGCCAGCACGTCTGCCGTCGGCGCACGCCACAGAAGCGCTCCGAGCATCGCATATTCATCAGACCGCGCTGCATCTTCCGGCTCGACATGAACATGGATCTTGCCCGTGTCGTAAAGATCGGGGCGAAGCTGCGCACGCGGGATTTCCGTCGCCAGTTCAACAGCAACAACCCGGTCTGCAGGCACGCGCTTCCAGGCGGAAATCGCAGGCTGGGAAATGCCAAGCATGCGGGCAAGCGCACGAACGCCTCCCGCAGTCTCGATTGCCTTGTCCAGTCCTTGGTCCCTCATCAGGGATGGTATCCTCAAAAAATTTTGTTCTGTGCAGGGAGCTTCGTCAGCGTCACCCTTGGATCTGATAATGATAGGTTATCGCGCCAGTTTGCAACTGTTCAAAAGTTGCATTTCAATCCGTTCAGACAGGACTTGCACCGCCTCCGCGTCGACGAAATGACGAAACCGGGCGCGTATTTCCTTGATTTCCCTGATTTTCCGGATCTGCAGCGATCTCGTTCCTGTTGCGCTGCACAATTGCAACCTCGGCATTTCGAGGCTTTTTTGTGTCCAGAATGACCTCTCCCGGATCAACTGAGGGTTGTGCCGCTGCGTCACTTCCCGGCAGATTCTGCGGTGCACCATCGCTCAGGCGCACGCTGACGGAAGGAGCCTGCGCAGGCTGCGGCATGACCTGCGGCAGAATGTCGCTATCAGGCAAAGCAATGTTTGAAACGGCATCAGGATCGCCCTCACCCGGCACAGGCAGCGGATCGCTGAAAACAGTTTTCAGGAACTCCTGCGCCTGCGCCAGATCGGATGCAGACAACGGCCCATGGCCGGGTGCGCCGCCCGGTGCATTGTAGTCATAGGCATAGTCCAGCGCCGGGCTGACGAAATCACGGATGGCGGGATCGGCTGTCCACATCGCGCGCAAGGCCTCGCGCCGCATGGTTTCGGGCACGCCCTTCTTCATGAAGGCCGACAGATCATCGCCAGCTTGAAGGTCAGCCGGGCGGGGCAGGCTCCGCACCAATTCCTCGTCGATCAGCTCGCCGGTTTCAGGATCACGCAAGGAGTTGTCCGGCTCGGTGCCAACCGCCATGTCAGGCACCAAGACGGGTGGATGTCCGGGAGGCTGCGGGGCAAGTGCCTCCTCCTGCGCAACCTGCCGCTTGAGGCGGGACCAGCGGGTCATGAAACCCTGATCGGCATCATCCTGTGGGTTGTTCATGACCGATCATCCTGCCCAGCAACAGGTCTGCCGCCCGGCTTCAGGCCAAAGGCATCCTTGTTGGCCTTGTCGCGCTGGCGCTTCACGAACGGACGCTCGACATGGTGCTGCCGGTAGAAGGCGAGAACATGGTCAGAGACAGCTTCCGGCATGTCCACGGCTTCGACAATGTCACCCATGCCTTCCAGATAGCCCTCGCCCTCGCTGGGGTCCGCCGTCACGCCGACCACCTCGATGGGCGGGTCAAACCCGGTGGGGCGGATGCAGACCCAGAGCTTGCCTTGCCCCGAGACGAAATTTTCGATCAGCTGGCCAGTGTCGGACGAATACAGGCTGAGTGTCGCCGGACCGACATAGAAGCGCTCGGCACGCGCCTCCTTGCCCAGCGAGGTCCAGGGCGCGACATCGGGTGCATCGGGCAGCACCGCGACCGGAGCCCAGCTATGGTCGATCCAGGCGCTGTCGGATTCGCGCCGCTCGATCACCACACCCACCGTCATGTATGAAATGGCCATGCCAGATCCTCCAGATCTGAGTTGTCCAGAGCGTTGATTTTCACAAAATCAGTGCCCTTTTATGTCAGCAATGCTTAATTCGCGGCCAGAAGTGGCAGGCCCGTCACGAGATTATGGGGTTTGAGGCGCAAATGCCTGTCTTCGGTCATGCACATGATGAGATAGACCGGCTTGCCGCGCGCAGCTGCGGACAGGCGGCTCTCGTCCTTGAAAGTGAGGCTGAACAGACCGACCACGCGG
>JANMIB010000440.1:0-5439 GCA_031375605.1 Allobosea sp.
CTCCGCGGCGATCATGCCGTTCAGCACCCAGCGCACCACGGCCTGCCAGCGCTCGTCGCCGTAGCGGGTGACAGGGCCCTGCGGATCGTTGGAAATCGGTTCGGCAAGGATGATGTGCTCATCAGGCGCCTTCAACTTGGCGCGCTGACCGGCCAGTGCGCCGACGCCTGCGGTGTAGGCATCGCAGCGACCGGCATCATAGGCCGCGATGGCATCGTCGTTTTTCTGGAAATTGGTGATCGTGACCTTGAGATTGCGCTCGCGGAACCAGTCTGCGGCGTTCTTCTCTTCGGTGGAACCAGCGGCGACGCAGACCGATGCGCCGTCCAGATCCTTCGCGGCAGCTGCTTTCGCGGCCTTGCGCACGATGAAGGTCTGACCTTCGTAGAAATTGATGCCCTGGAAATTCACGCCCAGCGAGGCATTGCGCGAGAAGGTGATGGTGGTGTTGCGCGAGAGCAGATCCACCTGGCCCGATTGCAGCACAGGCCAGCGCTGCTGGACCGTGGTGGGGGTGAATTTCACCTTGGTTGCGTCGCCCAGCACGGCGGCTGCGAGAGCGCGGCAATAATCGACATCAAGGCCGGTCCACTCGCCCTTGTCATTGGCAAACGAGAAGCCTGGCACGCCGACATGCACACCACATTCAAGCGCACCGCGGGTGCGGATCGCATCCAGCGTCGGGCTTGGCACCAGCGTCTGTGCGCTGGCAGCGCCAGAGGCCAGCATGGCGCAGCCTGTCAGCATCGCCTTCAGTGTTGTTGTGGTCATCGCGTGTCGTCCCCGTTTTGCATTGGCTGTCATGTGAAGTCGGCTTGAGTTGCAGCATAGCACCAGATGTGCCGTGTCTGACTATCCCCAAAGTTCCGCCCCATAGGGATGGATCGTGCTGCCCTCGAACGTCAGGCCCGGAACCCGGTCATGCTTTAGGAGAAGCGGTCCGTCCAGATCAACGAAGGCTGCTCCAGCTGCGATCAGCAGGGCCGGAGCCATGCCCAGCGACGTGCCCAGCATGCAGCCGACCATGACCGGCATCTCGTGCCGGTGTGCGGCGGCCATCACGGCCATTGCAGCGCTCAGCCCGCCGGTCTTGTCGAGCTTGATGTTGATGGCGTCATAGCGTTCCATCGTCAGCCCGAGCTTGTCTAGACCATGAAAGCTCTCGTCGGCACAGATCGGGATCGGACTTTTCAGGTGTTCCAGCGCGGCATCATCCGCGGCAGGCAGGGGCTGCTCGATCAGTTCCACGCCCGCCGCCGCGCAAGCGGCGACATGGGCCTCGAAGTTCATCTCCGTCCAGGCCTCATTGGCGTCGACCACGATGCGGGAAGAAGGCGCACCGCGCCGCACGGCGGCAATGCGCGCGACATCACCATCGCCGCCCAGCTTGACCTTCAACAGCGGACGGTGCGCGGCCATGCGCGCGGCAGCTTCCATGCTGGCAGGATCACCGAGGCTCAGTGTGTAGCAGGTGATGACCGGCGTGGGCGCGGGTGTCCCCGCGAGATCCCACACGCGCTTGCCAGATGACTTGGCCGCAAAATCCCACAGCGCGCAATCAAGCGCATTGCGTGCCGCGCCAGCCTTGAGACCGGATGTCAGAACGGCATGTTCGCCTCCTTGCGAAAGCAGGCCGGCCTGCTGCTCGATGTCAGCCGCCACCGCTTCGACCGTCTCGCCATAACGCGGATAGGGCACACACTCGCCCCGCCCTGTGTGGTGGCCATCGCTGACGGTTGCGGTCACCACGACAGCTTCCGTGCGGCTTCCGCGCGAGATGGTGAAGGCCCCCGCGATGGGGAAGCGCTCGATGGCGACACTGAGCCTGAGGGACGGAAACAGGTTCATCAGGCACTCAATGCTGCTTGTTGCGGGTCGAAGCGGGATATTCCGCCGTGATGCGGTCGACAATCGTGCCGACACCAAAGCGCACGGGGTCAACCGCTGGCAAGTGATGTAGGGCCGACGTGGCGGCCAGCACATGCAGCGCCACAGCCTGATCCAGCGCGCTGGTGTTGATAGCGATGCCGACGCAGCGAATCGCAGGGTTGGTCAGCTGCCCGCAGGCAATGGTCAGGTCTATGACCTGCTGGATGGAGGGCAGGGGGTGCTGGACACCTCGCATGCAGGTCCGCGTCGGCTCATGGCAGACCACGAAGGCATCAGGCTGTGCGCCATGCAGCAGGCCCAGTGTAACGCCCGAAAACGAAGGGTGAAACAGCGATCCCTGCCCCTCCACCAGATCCCAGTGGCCAGGATCTGCCGCAGGCGCAATCCATTCGACGGCACCTGAAATGAAATCAGCCACCACCGCGTCGATGGCGACGCCGCGACCGGATATGAAGATGCCTGTCTGGCCCGTGGCGCGGAAATCGGCATCAAAGCCGCGGGTGCGCATCTCCTTCTCCAGCGCCAGAGCCGTGTATTTCTTGCCGGCGGAGCAATCTGTGCCAACCGTGAGCAGCCGCAGGCCAGGGCGTTTCGTGCCTTTTCCGGTCTCGAAGCGCTGGCTGCTATGGCGCACATCAAAGAGCTGCCGCCCGGTGCGTTGTGCCGCCGCTGCAATGTCCGGGTTGTCGCCCAGCTTCATGTGCAGGCCGCTGGCGATGTCGAACTCGGCCTCCATCGCGGCCACGATGGGCGCGCTCCAGTGGGCTGGCAGGACACCGCCGGCATTGGCAACGCCGACAATCATGGTCCTTGCGCCCTTCGCCGCGGCCTCGGGGATCGACATGTCGGGAATACCAAGATCTGCGCCGCACTTCGGCAACCGCATCTGGCCAATGCACCAGTCAGCGCGCCAGTCGACTATGCCGTGGGCAGTCTTCGCGGCAAGCTGATCAGCGACATCGCCAAGAAACATCAGATAGGGCGGATTGATCTGCATGGACGGGACTTTCGTGACGTTTCAGCACAATGTCTTACGGTAGCTTGGTCTTACGGTAGCTTGACATCGCATCAATGCAAGAGATGCCATGCAGACACACCATAGCGCTGCAAGGCCTTGCCTTTGCCGCAGTCCCATGGCGAGGCTCAAGCGGACGAATCGTGTGTGAAAACAGTGGCTGGGATGGCATGACAACAACTTATCGACCGCACGAAGCGCGCCATGGCCACCTGTCGCGTCATGGCCACCGGTTCGGCCGTCGGTTAAACATCCTGATCGCCAGCGCATTCGCTGTACTGTGGCTCAGTCTGCTCGGGGCTGGATTTTCCCTCGCACAGGCGCCTGCCCAGACGACCGCAGAGGTTCCTGCCAGGAGCCGTCTCGAGACATTGCGCCTTGATCTGCAGCAGATTGAAACCTCTCTCGCGAACCGCGAAATGGGTGATGCGGAACTGCAGCGCATCAGGCTCAGGGCAGACCCCATGCTCGATGAGCTCAGGCGAATGACCGAGGAACTGAACCAGCGCGCCGATCAATCGAGAATCAGGCTTGAGCAGCTTGGCCCCAAGCCCGATGCCAAGGCCACGCCCGAAAGCGCCGACATCGCGGCAGAGCGGGCGGCGCGCGAGAAAGTGCAAGGTGAGGCTGACGAAGCTGCCCGCCTGTCCCGCGCCATCATGCTGCAAACCGAACAGGTGATCAGCACCGTTGCCGACAAACGCCGCGCGTTGTTCGCACGCACGCTGTTTGAGCATGGCCCAAGCCTGCTCAGTCCCGGTCTGTGGGTCTCGCTCCTGTCTTCGCTGCCGCAGGATATCAGGGCGCTCAACCTTTTGCTGGTCGACTGGCTGACCAGCGCGCTGGGCCGCATGTCGGAGCGCGGCTTCATTCTGGTGATCATCTCTGTCATGGCGGGGGTTGCGCTCTATGTGGTCAGGCTGCGCTATCTGCCGCAGATCATGGCGAAGCTGGGTGCCGAAAGCGAAGCCACCCGGCTGAAGCGGCTTGTGGCCGCTGTCGTGCGGCTTGTGGCCGGTGCGCTGCCTGCGGCGCTCGGGAGCTGGCTGGTCTACACAGCGCTGCTGAACGGAGGGCTGATCCCGCGCAGGGTGGAGCCTTTTGCGTGGGCTGTGCTCGGAGGCTTCGCCTTTCTGGCGTTCGTCGGCGCGCTGTCAGACGCCACGCTGGCACCCAAATGGCCGCAGCGGCGGATTTTCGGCGTGGCCGACCGCAATGCCCGCATCCTCAAGAAGCTCGTGACCTCATGCGCGTTGGTCCTGGTTTCGGCAAAGGCTGTCGAGGCGCTGCTGCAGGCCATTGCAGCCGGATTGTCGCTGTCCATTGCCATCCGGGCCACATTCGCGCTGGTGTTTGCCGGGGTCCTGACGTTCTGGCTCAACAAGCTGCGCGACACCGAGGGTGACGAGGCGCTGGCGGAGCTTGGGCCTTACGTGCCTGTGGATGGTGCCCTTCTGGCTCCCTTGCGCCTGGTTGGATGGGCGCTTGTGATCGTTGTCGGCTCGGCCACGCTGTTCGGCTATGTGGCGTTTGCGTCCTTCATGGTCGATCAATCCGCCTGGATCATCATCATTGCCACGCTGGTTGCGCTGGCGCTGATGATGGCTGATGAGGGCCTCCAGACACTTCTGGCCGGCAATGGCCGCGTGGCCACGGCGCTGCAGACCAATGTGGGCCTGCGCAAACGTTCGCTGGAACAGGCGGCGGTGCTTGGGGCCGGTGTCATCAAGCTCGTGCTGATCATCATCGGCCTGATGCTGATCCTGGCTCCCAGGGGTGTCGAGTCGACCGACCTGACCTCTTCGCTCAAGGCCGCGTTCTTCGGCTTCAAGGTCGGCGATGTCACCATCTCGCTGTCGGCCATCATCATCGCGGGGCTGCTGTTCGCCATCGGCTTGACGGCGACCAAGGCCCTCACCCGCTGGCTTGACGAGCGCTTCCTGCCAGCGACCGAACTCGATACAGGCCTGCGAAATTCATTCCGGACCATGGTTGGGTATATCGGGTTCGTCGCCGCGCTGGCCCTTTCGATCTCGTCACTTGGCCTCAGCCTCGAGCGGCTGACCATCGTGGCGGGTGCATTGTCCGTCGGCATCGGCTTTGGCTTGCAATCCATCGTGTCGAACTTTGTCTCGGGGCTGATCCTGCTCTGGGAGCGGCCCATCCGTGTTGGTGATCTGATCGTGGTGGGCGAGGGCGAAGGCATTGTCCGGCGCATCAATGTGCGCTCCACCGAGATCGAGACCTTCGACCGTTCGACCGTGATCGTGCCGAACTCGAACCTGATTTCCGGCGTGGTCAAGAACCGCGTGCGCTCAGACAGGACTGGCCGCGTGATCGTGTCTCTGGTCGTGCCGCGCTCGGCCAATCCCGAACGCGTCAATGCCGTGATGCTGGGTGCCGCTGACCGTCACCCGCAGGTGCTCAAGGAACCTAAACCGCGTGTCCTGTTCAAGAAGATCACCGAAAGCGCGCTGGACTTCGATCTGATCTGCATCGTTCCGGAGGTCGACATCGTGGGTGTCGTCTCCAGT
>JANMIB010000484.1:0-1519 GCA_031375605.1 Allobosea sp.
CCAGATCAGCACTGTAGCGCTGCTGCAAGGCTGCCAGATCATCCACCGGCACGTCATATTTCCGCGAAGCCGCCCGCAGAGAGAAAAGCCGCTCCTCGCAGTTTTCCAGATCACGCGGATCAAATTCGGTGGCGCGCAACGCCGTTTCAAGGGCCATGGCAGCTTCATCAAGGGCCACAAGCGCCGCTTCCAGCGCTTTCACGGGTGCATCCACCAGGTGCGGCGCCTGCACCGCGCGCCGTTCCAGACGCCTCATGTGCGCTGACAACTCGGGGATTGGCGAGCCCTGCCCGCTCAAGGCCTGGCTCGCATCAGCGATGTCCTTGGCCACCTTTTCAGATTGCATCATCAGCTGACGGCGGCTCGCCAGTTCGGTTTCTTCACCGGTCGCAGGACCAAGTTTCGCCAGCTCGTCAGCGGCATGGCGCAGGAAATCCGCCTCCTTGCGCGCTGCCTCCACCTTGGCCCGATGCCGCTCAAGTTCGCTGCGCGCGTCCCGCCAGTTGCGGTAGGCACCGGAGGCCGCACCAGCCTGCACCGTCAGATCGCCGAACACATCCAGCATCGTGCGGTGCGTTTCAGGGTCGATCAAGGCCCGGTCATCATGCTGGCCATGAATTTCCACAAGCGTGGCACCAAGGCTTCTGAGCACCTGCACCGACACGGGCTGATCGTTCACAAAGGCGCGGGTCCGGCCATCAGCCACCTGCACGCGGCGCAAGATCAGGTCGCCATCAATCTCGATGTCATGGCTCCTGGCCAGCACTTGCGCCGGGTGGCCGCTCGGCACGTCGAAAACAGCCGTGACCTGCCCCTGCACTTCGCCATGCCTCACGAGGCTGCCGTCTCCCCGGCCACCAAGCGCCAGCGCAAAGGCATCCAGAAGAATGGATTTGCCCGCACCCGTTTCGCCAGTGAGCACACTCAGGCCACCCTCGAAAGGCAGCTCCAGACGGTCAATCAGGACAATGTCACGGATCAGGAGCTGGGCGAGCATGGCCCGATCAGCGGCTGAGGCCGACCGTGCGCGTGAAACCACGGAAGGCGCGGCTGATCCACGATGTGCCCTGCTCGCGCGGTTCAAGACCGCCAGACTGCAGCAAGGCATACGCATCGCGATACCAGGGGCTGTCCGGGAAGTTATGCCCCAGAACGGCGGCAGCTGTCTGGGCTTCGTTGGTCACGCCAAGGGCCAGATAGGATTCTGTCAGGCGCATCAACGCCTCCTCGACATGCCGCGTGGTCTGATACTTCGAGACGACATCACGGAAACGGTTCACAGCAGCAGGGAAATTGCGCTGGCCAAGATAGAATCGCCCGACCGTCATTTCCTTGCCGGCAAGCTGGTCACGCGCGAACAGGATCTTTTCGCGGGCATCCTGCACATATTCGGAACGCGGATAACGATCCACCAATTCCTGAAGCGAGACGAGTGCTTTCTCGGTGCGCTCCTGATCACGACCGATATCCGGGATCTGGTTGTAGTTCGACATTGCCAGAATGTACTGGGCGTAAGCTG
>JANMIB010000243.1:0-26733 GCA_031375605.1 Allobosea sp.
CTGCATGCAGCCGCCACGGCTTGACCTTTTCTGACAGAGAACCGTGACGAAACGGGGCCTTGATGGCCCCGTTTTTGTTAAACCGACCGACTTTATTGCACTGAAACGCACCATCTGCGCCTCCTTCGGGATGCACCCGCCCATCAGCGCGGCATGTTCCAGAGGCCTTGTCCCGACGACCGGGTCCAGTGCTCGCAATGTGTCATCCACAAACCCCGGATGGCACATGACCAGATGCCTTGCGCCGGGACGAACCAAAAACCGCGCCATGTCAGCGGCAAAGTCGCGCGCCGGATCAAACGGCGAAACACCTGCAAAGCCATCATTGGTGGCAAAGCCCAGCGCACGCGCTGCCTTGCCAAATCCGGCTGCAAGCCCGCTGATGACAAGAGCCTTGCGGACGGCCACCCCTCGCGCCCGGATGGCAACCAAGGTGTCCGAAGGATCACGCAGATAGGGGCGCTGCGCGCCGTAACGACGCACCAGCTCACCCAGAACAAGATCACGCACGCCCTGCATGGCATGCACATGCTGGTGTCCGTCGATGAAATCAGGCACCCGCCCCATCGCCTGCTCGAATGTGTCCAGTTGGCGCGCGATCTCGCCCGACATCTCCGTGCGTGACCGGGCGGACACAAGGCCTGCACGGATCACCGTGCCGAGCGTGGGAAAGGCACCGTTCGGGCACAGACCGGGCATGGCCCCCAAAGGCTCCCCGCAGGTGAGATTGAGGTGCACACCAAGATCAGCATGAACACCATGCGGGGCCAGCTCCCTCGCCCACCCGCTCCAGCCTGGCCGGTTCGTCATGGCACCGGTTGCGCTCAGGCGCTGTGCAGCAAGCAGTTCCAGAACAGCCCGACTGACGCCATCGGTCATGGCAAAATCATCTGCACACAGGACGAACATCATCTGCGTGAGCATCCTGGTTTCGTGTGCATCATTTCGACTGCATCATGTTGTGCCCCGGTTCATCTGGCGCTTGGTAGATAAACGCCAGTCCGATCAGGCAGATGGGACATTTCAGCCGTCAAGACAAGGCCACTTGCCTGCTGGTTGCTGATGGGCTTCTGTACATTTTGACTAGCCAGCGTCAGTTCTGGCACCGGATCGACACCATGATTCACCCACCCAGATTTCCGGCAGACATCGGATTTCCAGCAGAGATTGAACTGTCGGTTGTCGTGCCCGTCTTCAACGAGGCCCGCAATCTGAGGCCCCTGATGGAGGCGCTTGCCCCGGTGCTGGACGCCCATGCAAGCGGCTGGGAGGTCATTTTCGTCGATGACGGGAGCGCGGACGATTCGCTCGCCATCGTCAAGGAGATGAACGGCGCGGACCCGCGCCTGCGTGCCGTGTCCTTCAGCCGGAATTTCGGCAAGGAAGTGGCGATTGCCGCAGGGCTTGACCACGCACGCGGGCGGGCCGTTGCCATCATGGATGCGGACCTGCAGCACCCCCCGGCCACGCTCGTGACCTTCCTGGCCAAATGGCGCGAAGGCTACGGCATGGTCTATGGCGTCAGGTCAGACCGGGAGAAGGAGAGCGGCATCAAGCGCAATTTTGCCCGCGCCTTCTACAAGCTGTTCGAACAATTCGGCGAGACACCGCTTCCGGAAGGCGCTGGCGATTTCCGCCTGATGGACCGCAAGGCCGTGGATGCACTTTGCGCCATGGGCGAGCGCGCCCGCTTCTCGAAAGGGCTCTATGCGTGGGTGGGCTTCAAGAGCATCGGCATCGAGTTCGATGTGGCCGAGCGGCTGCACGGAGCGACGAAGTTCAACTACCGCAAGCTATTCAGCTTTGCCTTCGACGGCATTTCGTCATTCTCGACGGTGCCCTTGAAAATCGCCACCTACATGGGCGTCCTGATCGCGCTGCTCTCGACGTTTGCCGCAACCTTCTATGCCTTGCGAACGCTGTTCTTCGGCACCGATCTGCCGGGCTTTCCAACGCTGGTTGTGTCGATCATGTTCTTTTCCGGCATCCAGCTGATCTCGCTGGGCTTGATTGGGGAGTATGTCGGCCGGATTTTTGCCGAAGTGAAGCGTCGCCCGCTTTATCTTGTGGGTGAGACGGTGGGAGTTGCCGAGGCACGGCAAAAACAGGCCGCGCTCAAGGAGTGACGCTTCCGCATATGTCTTGCGGGAGTTGACCATGTACCCCTGCCGCGCAACGGTTCTGTCGGCATGTTCAAGAAGATTCTCTCCGTTGGCGGATTCACGCTGCTGTCGCGCCTCACAGGCTTCGTGCGCGACATCGTGCTGGCAGCCATTCTTGGTGCTGGCCAGATGATGGACGCGTTCGTGGTGGCGCAGAAACTGCCCAACCAGTTCAGGGCCATTTTTGGCGAGGGCGCGTTTTCGTCAGCCTTCATCCCGTCCTATGCAAGGCTCAGGGAACAGGCCGGAACAGCAGCCTCGCAGATTTTTGCAGACCGCGTCTTCACACTGATCCTGATTGTTCAACTCATCGTTCTGGCCATTGCCCTGCCGCTCATGCCCTGGCTGATCAGCGCGGTTGCTCCTGGCCAGCGTGCCAACCCGCAGGCGCTGGAGCTGACCGTGGCCCTGGCGCGCATCGCCTTCCCGTACCTGTTCTTCATCACCCTGGTGACGCTGCAAGCGGGCCTGCTCAATGCCCATGACAAGTTTGCAGCAGCCGCCTTTGCTCCTGTCCTGCTCAACATCTCGATCGTGGCGGCGCTGGCCGTTGCGTTCCTGTTTCCCTCCGCCGCCCATGCAGCCGCCTGGGGCGTGACCATAGCGGGTGTTCTGGAATGGATGCTGCTGACCCTTGCAGCGCGCCGGGCCGGCGTCATGGCGACATTGACAAAGCCGGCTGTCGACAGGGACGTGAAAGACTTTCTGAAGGCACTTGGGCCTGCCGTGCTGGGATCGGCAGGCGTGCAGATCGCCGTGCTGGCAGACATGATCATCGCCTCGTTCCTTCCGGTGGGCTCATATTCAGCGATCTACTACGCAGACCGCATCTATCAGCTGCCAGTGGGCGTGATCGGTATCGCGGCAGGCACCGTGGTCCTGCCAACCATGAGCAGGCTGATCGCCAGCGGGGATTCAGCTGGCGCAAACCGCGAACAGAACCGTGCCATCAGCATGACCGTGATCGTATCGCTGCCTTTCGTAGCCGCCTTCCTGACCATGCCGGACCTTCTGGTCAAAGCCCTGTTCGGACGCGGCGCGTTTGATGCAAATGCGGCAGATGTCGCCTCGCGGGTGCTGTTTGCCTATGCGCTGGGGCTGATCCCGGTCTTGCTGATCCGTTCGGTCGTGGCCAGTTTCTTTGCGCGGGGAGACACCACCACCCCCGTGATCGCCTCCCTCACGGCACTTGGCCTCAATGTCCTGATGAAGATCGCACTCACGCTCCCGCTTGGTCTTGGCGCAGCGGGCCTGGCGCTGGCCACCTCGGCCGGAGCGTGGATCAACCTGGGGATTCTCTACACGCTTGCCATCCGCAGAGGCTGGACCAGCCCGACGGACACGCTTCTCAAGGCCCTGATCATTGCCTTTGCGGGAGCCATCGCCTTCGAGATCTGGGTGCTGGTGGCGCGAGAGCCATCTCTTGCCCTTGCCGCCCTGCTCCCGCGCGAGCAGGCCCTGGCAGCAACGGCCCTGCTCGGCGCATCCGCCATGGCGGCCTATGGCGGCACCGTCTGGTTCAGCGCAAAACGTCTTCGCCTTGATCTGCGCCTGCCGGACCGGCGTGGTGGCAAGCCTGTGATGGCTGACGAGAGCTAAACCAGCGCGCCCAGCGCAAAGTCCATGTAAAGTTCCCTTACCTTGCGCGTCACGGGGCCGGGCTGGAGATCGCGGTGATCGATCCTGTTGATCGGTATGATCTTGGAATAGTTGCCCGAGGAGAAAATCTCGTCGGCATTCTGGAAATCGTCATAGCGCAACGTGGTTTCCTCGACCTGATAACCTTCGGCCTTGAGCAGCACGATGGTGCGCTGGCGGGTGATGCCGTTCAGGAACGTGCCGTTGATGGCCGGTGTCTTCACCACGCCATCCTTGACCATGAAGATGTTGGATGTGGTGGTCTCCGCCACATTGCCCAGCATGTCGAGCACCAGCGCATTGTCGAATCCAGCTTCTTTTGCGGCCCTCAAGGCGCGGGCATTGTTGGGATAAAGGCAGCCTGCCTTTGAATCTGTCGGCATGCTCTCCAGCGTGGGCCTGCGAAACTTCGACAATGTCACGGAAAACCCCGCCGTTGGCGGCGGCATCGAGGCTTCAAACAGGCACAGGCAGAAGCGGGTCGATTCAGGATCTGCAATGATGGTGGTCGGCCCGTCAGCTTCGCCAAAATACATCGGCTTCACATAAAGCGGCATGCCGGGCGCGAATTTCCTGATGCCCTCCCGCGCCAGAGCCACGATGTCGTCTGCCTGCATGGTGGCTTTGAGGCCTATGCCGACCGCAGAGCGGTTCACACGCGCGGCGTGCCTGTCCATATCCGGCATCATGCCATCAAAAACCCGGCCGCCGTCGAACACAGTCGATGCAAGCCATGCCCCGTGGCTGCGTGGCCCCATGAAGCCGGGGTTGCCCTCCAGCCATTCGCCGTCGATCCAGCTCCAGGTCTGTGAATACCACGCCATGCTTGCCCCCTTTTGGCCTGCCAACCGTGACGCAAGGCCTCACGGACTGCGAACACTCTTCCATCCATCGTTCGGGCTTTGCAGCGATCCGTCAACACCGAGCCGGTTCAAACATCATGACAAAGCCTGATCAGTCTCATCGTTTCGGGTGAAGCGTGCGGCCCACAACTTGCCTCTCCTTCCCCGTCCCCCTACAGACGAGGCAGATTTGCCGAGTCACAGCGGAGTTCCCATGCGCCCTTCCAAACGCCTGCCAACACAAATGCGCCCCGTCACGCTCGAGCGCGGCGTGGTGCGCTATGCGGAAGGCTCCTGCCTCGTGACCTATGGTGACACGCGCGTGCTCTGCGCCGCGACCGTCGAGGAAAAAGCCCCGCCATGGTTGCGCAACACCGGCAAAGGCTGGGTGACAGCCGAATATGCCATGCTGCCACGTGCCACGCTCGAGCGCACACGTCGCGAGTCCACCACCGGAAAGCCATCAGGCCGGACGCAGGAGATCCAGCGGCTGATCGGCCGTTCGTTGCGCGCCGTGGTTGATCTTGGTGCCCTGGGCGAGCGCCAGATCACCGTGGATTGCGACGTCATCCAGGCCGATGGCGGAACCCGCACTGCATCAATCACCGGTGCGTGGGTCGCCTTGCATGATGCGCTGAAATGGATGGAGGGCCGCGCCATGCTCCAGGGCCGCCAGCCACTGAAGGACCACGTCGCCGCCGTCTCCTGCGGGATCGTTGCTGGCCAGCCCGTGCTTGACCTCGACTATATCGAGGATTCCGGCGCGCAGACCGATGCGAACTTTGTCTTCACCGGCATGGGCGGCATCGTCGAGGTGCAAGGCACAGCCGAGGGCGAGCCGTTCAGTGAAGAACAGCTCCTCGCCATGATGGCGCTTGCGAAGGCGGGCATTGCAGATCTGGTCGGGATGCAAAAGAAAGTCATCGGCGGATGAGGTCATATCGGCACCTCGCAGGCAAGCTGGTCATCGCCACGCACAATGCCGGCAAGCTCACCGAAATGAGCCAGTTGCTTGCGCCTTTCGGCATAAAGACCACCTCTGCTGGCGCACTTGGCCTGTCAGAACCGGCCGAAACCGGCTGGATGTTTGCCGAGAACGCGGCGCTGAAAGCGCAGGCGGCGGCAACTGCAACAGGCCTGCCCGCACTGGCGGATGATTCCGGGCTCTGCGTTGAAGCCCTTGACGGCGCACCCGGACTGTTCACGGCGGACTGGGCCGGAAACCCGCGTGATTTTCATGCTGCCATGGCACGGGTCGTCAGCGAGCTTGAAAGGCGCGATGTACCGCGCGAAAGCTGGCAGGCGCATTTCGTCTCGGCGCTGGTGCTGGCATGGCCGGATGGGCACCGGGAGCTGTTTGAAGGCCGGGTTCACGGCATCTGCACGTGGCCGCCGCGCGGGCCGGCGGGCTTTGGCTATGATCCGATGTTCGTGCCCAATGGCCACACCCGCACCTTCGGCGAAATGAGCCCCGAGGAGAAGCATGGCATCCCGGCAGACGGCTCGGCAGGGCTTTCGCACCGTGCCCGCGCTTTCCAGAAACTGGCCAAAGCCTGCCTGACGACACGCTGACAAGGAAACTCACATGTCCGAACCCGCCATCAAGATCACCGTCGTGCCGGTGACGCCGTTCCAGCAGAATGCGTCGATCATCTGGTGCACGAAGACGATGCAGGCGGCCATCGTCGATCCGGGCGGGGACGTGCAAAAGCTGATCGAGGCTGCGAAGAAGCTTGCCGTGACACCTGTGGCGATCTGGCTGACTCATGGCCATATCGACCATGCGGGTGGTGCGGCGGAGCTGGCAGAAGCGTTGACGCTTCCTATCATTGGCCCGCACAAGGACGACCAGTTCCTGATGGACAATCTGGCGGAGCAGGGCCGCATGTTCGGCATATCAGGCTCTCGCCCTGTGACACCCGGACGCTATCTCAGCGATGGCGACACGGTCACACTTGGCGAAAGCACCTTCGCCATCATGCATGTGCCCGGCCACTCACCGGGCTCCGTGGTGTTCTACCATAAGCCGTCGCGTTTCATGCTGGCGGGCGACACGCTGTTCCAGGGCTCGATCGGGCGCACGGATTTCCCTTATGGCGACCATGACCTGTTCATCCGCTCGATCAGGGCCAAACTGATGACGCTGCCCGATGATGTCACCTTTCTGCCCGGTCATGGCCCTGCGTCGACCATCGGGGACGAGCGCGCGAGCAATCCGCATATCAGGCAAGATTGAACGCAGGCTGGCACACCGCACGGATGGCATGGTTAACCTTCCATTGAGGGAGCTGTGGGACATTCATGGCTGCGAACCTGGCATGTAGCCGGGCGGAGTGTGGCGTATGCGTATCTGCGGTCCCTTTCGTGTGACCCTCCAGCTCGGTCTTGGTGCCATGCTGCTGGCCCCTGTCCTTATCCAAACGCCTGCCCTTGCCCAAACGCCCACCTTTGCCCAGCCATCTGCGCTTCCCGCACCTGGCAATGCCCAGACGCAAGCCGTGATGCCGCAAACCACGCAGGCCGTTGTCGAGGCAGCCAAAGCCGCCCTGCCCCAGCATAGCCACCCCATGTATGGCCCGCACACACTCGAGCACACCCGCGCGGCTCTCGCTTTTTATGAGGAACTGGCGTCCAGCGGTGGCTGGCCCATGCTGACTGGCCAGATCCAGGGACTGAAGCCGGGTTCGACCGGCGCGTTGGTCGAGGGGTTGAAGGTCAGGCTGATCCTGACCGGTGACATGGACCCGGAAGCCGCACATGGCGAGATGTTCGACATGGCGACCGAAGAGGCCCTCAAGCGGTTCCAGGTCCGCCACGGGCTTTCTCAGACCGGCACCGTCGGCAGGCTGACGACACGTGCGCTGAATGTGCCCGTCGATGTGCGGCTGAACCAGCTGCGCGCCTCGATCCACCGGCTCGAGGGCAATGCTTTTGCCTTCACCAGCCGCTATGTGGTCGTGAACATTCCCGGCGCGCAGGTCGAGGCCATCGACAATGGCGTGGTCGAGCGGCGGCATGTCGCCATCGTCGGACGGCCGGACAGGCCCTCCCCCGTGCTGGCCACGCGTATTTCCGCCGTCAATCTCAATCCGAACTGGACAGTGCCCACCTCCATCGTCAAGGCCGACATCATCCCGCACATGCGCAAGGATGCGGGCTTCCTGGCCAAGCATCACATGCGGCTGATCGGTGCGGGAAACCAGGAGATCGACCCGAAGACGATCAACTGGGCGACCTTGCAGAACCCGAATTTCTACATCAAGCAGGATCCGGGACCGACCAATTCGCTTGGCCAGATGCGCATCGACATGCCGAACACCCATGCAGTCTTCATGCACGATACGCCGAAGAAAGAGCTGTTCCGCAACGATGTGCGCTTCAACTCGTCTGGATGTGCCCGGATTGATGGCGTCCGTGACCTCGCAAGCTGGCTGCTCAAGGGAACCGAGTGGGAGGACCGCGCAAGGATCGACGAGGCCATTGCCACGACCGAACGCAAGGACATCAAGCTCGCCAAATCCATCCCTGTCGCCTGGGTCTATCTGACAGGCTGGGCTGCAGGCGACGGCATGATCCATTTCCGCGATGACATCTATGGGCTGGACACGCCAGAAGGGCTTGTGACCTCCACGATCACCCCGCGCAAACCTGCTGTCGTGAAGCCCGCTGCCCTGCCGATGCCGCCACAACGCCAGCAGGCGTATCCCGAGCCGGTTCGCAACAGCGCCCAGCAGCCCGTCCCGAAAACAACACCTGTCGCGTCTCGTTGAGATGTCACAATCGGTCAAGACGGCTGGCAAGCCGTCAGACAGCCGGACAATCAGGCGACCTCTCGCCTGCGTGCCAGAAACAGGATGCCCAGCGTCAGGGCCGGCATGACCATGCCGGCGGTCGCGGCGAGATAGTTGCCCCCAAGCAAAGGCCAGACGCCGACAGCGACCATGGTCAGTGCAACAAGCTCGATGAGCGTAACCGTGATCGGGCTTTTCATGCGCCGGCGTATCATGCCGGTCCTGGCCAATCTCGGTTGATGCCAGACATTGACCAGGATGGCGCTGATGATGGCCAAGGCAACGCCCAGCAAGCTCACCAGCCCCGTCCAAGGGTCAAACCACAGCACCAGCATCAAGGGCGGGGCGGCAAACACCCCCGCCAGCCAGGCGATCGCACTGATCCGGGCGCGCTGCCGCAAGCCAGGATCGAGCGGCGCGGTCATGGCCAATTCGGAGGCCTCGTCCGCTGACAGCGCGATCCAGGTGAGCCCGCCGGCAATCTGGCCACACAGGACAATCAGCACAGGCGCAAGCGCGGACGCATCGTTGGAGCCTGACATCACCCGATATGTCGTGACGATGGCAATCGGGATCAGGAAAATGCACTGCATCAGAATCTGTGACAAAAGCCATGGATCACGCAGGATGATACGTCGTTCTTTCAGCATCAGCGCCGCCAGCGGCGATGCGCCAAACGATGCGCGGCTGCGCCGGGCACAGGACGGAGACACTGCCGCAGACCCCGCCGCCAGCACTGCGTTGCGCACAAAGCTTTCCGCAAGCCCGATGAACATCAGCGCCGCCAGGAAGCCGGCCATCGCCATGATCCCGGCCAGTGCTACAAGGTCTCCTGTCATGGCGCGGGCAGGCCCGCTTGCCAGTTGCCATGCCAAGGCATGCGGATCGGCGACATAGGCCGCCACAAGCGCATCCTTCGGGACTGGGCCGAAGATCGTGTCCCACTGCACCATCACCAGCACGAGCAGGCCCGCGAGCGCGGCCGCCACCTGCGCCGCGACGCGCGTGCTGCGAATGCCGATGAGACGAACCAGGCCCATGGCGACACCGATGGCCAGCGCCGTTGCCGCCAGCGCCAGCGCCACGATCAACGGCAGACCGGCGAGCCAGCGAGGCCCATGCTGAAGGCCAAGCAGCAGCAGCATCGGCGCGCCATAAAGCCCGGCTTTCGCAAGGGTGAAACCAAAGACGTTGAGTGCCCGCACCAGCAGCACGGTGCGCGGCGAGAGAGGCGCGGAGAACAGCAGATCATAATCGCCGCGCGCATAAAGCGCATAGGCGGCTGAATCCAGCGCCGCAGACAGCAGCAGGATGAAGAGGAAGGCGATGTTGATCGTCAACGTGATCTGGACGCGCGGATCAGCCGGGTCGAGGCTGCCTGCCGTCATGAGCAGGAGATACGAGACACCGAAGATGATGGCTGAAACAGCAAGCAGCATGCCGCCAATGCGCCAGGGACGCAGCGCGGTTTTGGGCCCCACCATGTCGGATACACCGCGAAGTGCCAGGCGCGCTTCATGTGCGAGCACCGCGCGGGTCGCACCGGACATCAGCTCACTCATCTCAAGCAGCCTCTTCCTGGGCCACAACATCGAGGAAAACATCCTCAAGCGTCGAACCCTCAGACGCGCCACCCGCGCGCAATTCAGCCATCGTGCCCTCGCAGACCAGCCTTCCGTTGCGGATGATGCCGATGCGGTCGCTCAGGCGTTCGGCCACTTCAAGGATATGCGTGGTCAAGATGACCGTGACGCCCCCTGCCACCCGCGCCTGCAGCAATTCCTTCACATGGCGCGCCATCGAGGCGTCAAGGCCGGTCAGCGGCTCGTCAAGGATCAGCAGCGCAGGGTCATGGATCAGGGCACCAGCG
The DNA here is from genome assembly GCA_031375605.1 of Allobosea sp. Taxonomy (GTDB): domain Bacteria; phylum Pseudomonadota; class Alphaproteobacteria; order Rhizobiales; family Beijerinckiaceae; genus Allobosea. The sequence continues at coordinate 10,304 of JANMIB010000243.1, forward strand.
AGCGCTACTTTCTGGCGCATGCCCTTGGAAAAGCCCTCGCAGCGCTGGTCTGCCACGCGAGTGAGGTCAAGCGTCGCAAGCAACTCATCGCGCCGACGCCGTGCAAGAGCGGGCTCGACCTGCCAAAGACCGCCCACGAAATCGAGATACTCGACCGGCGTCAGCTTGTCATAGACCATGGGTTCGTCAGGCAGCCAGGCAACGATACGTTTGGCTGCCACAGGATCACGCAGGCGGTTGATGCCGCAAATGGTAATCTCGCCGGCGTCGGGCGCAAGCAGCCCCGCGACGATGCGCAGCGAGGTGGTCTTTCCCGCGCCGTTCGGCCCCAGCAACGCATAGAGTTCGCCGCGCCTTACCGTTAGATCAAGACCCTTAACGGCTGTGAAGCTGCCAAAGCGCTTCACCAGACCGCGGACTTCCAGCGCAACAGACGGCGCATCACACTTTTGCATCAAACCAGCTCCCGGCACTTGAAAGCTTTATGCACCAAAGCTGGTGACGGTCCGGTTAAGGTTGTGCTTTGGGTTTAACGATTCATTCTATGAGATAGACGGATCGCCTTTGTTCTGCTTATGTCTCAAAGAGTTCGAGCGAGGTTTATGAAGCACACTTTCTATGAGTTCTTCGCTGGCGGCGGAATGGTGCGTGCGGGGCTTGGTCCTGATTGGCATTGCTTGTTCGCAAACGATTTCGATGCCAAGAAAGCGTCCATATACGCTGCAAACTGGGGCGATTGTGCCTTGCTTTGCGGTGATATTGCAACCCTGACGACAGCTGACTTACCAGGACAGGTTGATTTGGCGTGGGCGTCGTTCCCGTGCCAGGATCTGTCACTTGCCGGTAAGGGTGCCGGCTTGAAAGGTGTGCGTTCCGGCACCTTCTGGGCTTTCTGGGCGTTGATGAAGGGCCTGCGCGAACAGGGCCGCGGACCTTCGGTTGTTGCGCTTGAAAATGTGACTGGCCTGATTACCAGCCATGACGGTGCGGACTTCCGCGAACTTGTAACAGCCATGGTGGCCATCGGCTACCGCGTCGGCGCCATGACGATCAACGCCGAAAAGTTTGTCCCGCAGTCGCGCCCGCGCGTGTTTTTTGTCTGTGTCAGGAATGATCTGTCGATAGACCAGGAGTTGATTTCGGCTGCGCCACCAGCATGGTGTGCCAGCCCGGCACTGCTCGATGCTGTCAGTCAGCTTGATGGCTACACCGCGCAGAACTGGGTCTGGTGGCGGTTGCCCGAACCACCTTCGCGCAATGTCAGTTTTTCTGATATCATCGAAAATGATCCAATAGCTGTTGAGTGGCATACTGACAGCCAGACTGCCAAGATCATCGGCATGATGTCGCCCTTGAACCGGGCCAAGCTCGATGCTGCAAAGTCAAAAGGCCGCAAGCAGATTGGCGGCGTATATCGTCGGACTCGACCCGATGGGAAAGGCAGCAAGATACAGCGTGCCGAAGTACGCTTTGACGGGATATCGGGTTGCCTGAGAACGTCGGCAGGTGGCTCCAGCCGACAGGTCGTGATGGTGGTCGAGGGCAACGCTGTGCGCACCCGCCTGCTGTCAACACGCGAAGCTGCGCGGCTTATGGGGCTGCCGGACAGCTACAAACTGCCGCGAAATTATAACGAGGCGTATCATCTGCTGGGTGATGGTGTGGTAGCTCCGGTGGCTGGGTGGTTGAATGAGCAATTATTTGCATCAATCTTTTCTCGCCATCCGTTGAAGCTTATTGCAGCTGAATGATGTGATATGGCAATCGACCTTGCTTACCGACGTCGCGCTGTCGCAACGATAACCAACCAGATTGGTTGTTACGTGCTCTGCGATCTTGATCAGGTTCCAATCTATGTTGGAAAATCAACCGACGGCATCCGGGCCCGCGTTCGGCGGCATCTGACGTCAGCGCGCTCCGACATCATTGCCAACCGGCAGGTCGATGTATGGGAGATTGCCTGGGTTTGGACATATCCCGTTGATGTGACTGCAGACATTGCCGAGTTGGAGGCTCGTCTTTTTCACGTCTTTCATGAAAAATCAGCCTTGATGAACGGAACTGTCCCCAGAGTGTTGGCGAGCCAGACGGATCTGATTGAACCCGCCCAAATTGTGCAGGTCATGAGTCCACAGGAGATCGTTGAAAAGCAGCAACCAACTTTGCGGCTGCCAAGGCAAGCAGAGCACTATTCAGCAATCGTTGGGCATTTTCTCGCCGTCAAGAATAGCCGACAGATTGCTGGAGCCATGAACGCTCATTTTGAACGGCTCCGACGTTACCATAGACAGCTTCTCGCTTCGGCCGATCCGGATGCAGACGAATAGAAAGCCGCCTCAATCCATCTTCAGCGCGGCAATAAACGCTTCTTGCGGGATATCGACCCTGCCGAACTGGCGCATCTTTTTCTTGCCCTCTTTCTGCTTTTCCAGCAGCTTCCGCTTCCTTGAGATATCGCCGCCGTAACATTTGGCAGTGACGTCCTTGCGCAGGGCGCGGATGGTTTCGCGGGCGATGATCTTGCCGCCGAGCGCCGCCTGGATCGGGATCACGAACATGTGTTGCGGGATTAGCTCACGCAACTTCTCGCACATGGTGCGGCCGCGCGCATCGGCACGGGTGCGGTGCACCAGCATGGAGAGTGCGTCCACCGGCTCGGCATTGACGAGGATCGACATCTTGACGAGATCGCCCTCCTTGTACTCGGTGATGGCATAGTCGAACGAGGCATAGCCTTTCGAGACGGACTTCAGCCGGTCGTAAAAGTCGAACACCACCTCGTTGAGAGGCAGATCATAGACCACCTTGGCGCGGGAGCCGACATAGCCCAGATCAACCTGGATGCCGCGCCGGTCCTGGCAGAGCTTGAGCACGGAACCCAGATAATCATCCGGTGTCAGAATCGTCGCGCGAATCCAAGGCTCCTCAATTGCGGCAATCTTCATCACGTCCGGCATGTCTGCGGGGTTGTGCAACTCGACGATGTCGCCATCGGTCTGAAGGATGCGGTAAACCACCGAAGGCGCTGTCGCGATCAGATCGAGGTTGAACTCGCGGCTGAGGCGCTCCTGCACGATCTCAAGGTGAAGCAGGCCAAGAAAGCCGCAGCGGAAACCGAACCCAAGTGCCGCGCTCGTCTCCATCTCATAAGAGAAGCTCGCATCGTTGAGGCGCAATTTGCCAAGCGCACTGCGCAGCTCGTCAAATTCCGCCGCATCGACCGGAAACAGGCCACAGAACACAACCGGCTGAACCGGCTTGAAGCCAGGCAGGGGCTGGGCTGTCGGCTTGCGGTCATCGGTGATGGTGTCACCGACGCGGGTGTCAGCGACCTCCTTGATCGAGGCGGTGATGACACCGACCTCGCCAGGGCCGAGACTGTCGACCTGGACCAGCTTGGGCGTGAGATAGCCGACACGCTCGACATCATAGACCGCACCGGCGCGCATCATCTTGACGCGCATGCCTTTTTTCAACGTGCCGTCGATGATGCGCACCAGAACCACCACGCCGAGATAATTGTCATACCAGCTGTCGACCAGCATGGCTTTGAGTGTTGCATCCGGATCGCCCTTGGGGGCGGGCAGTTGCGTGACAATGGCTTCAAGCACCGCTTCGATGTTGAGCCCGGTCTTGGCCGAGATCGGCACGGCCTGAGAGGCATCCAGCCCGATGACCTCCTCGATCTGTTCCTTGACGCGCTCTGGTTCCGCGGCGGGCAAATCAACCTTGTTGAGGACCGTTACGATCTCGTGATTGGCATCAAGCGCCTGATAGACGTTTGCGAGAGTCTGCGCCTCGACGCCTTGGCTGGCATCAACCACCAGCAAAGAGCCCTCGCAGGCAGCCAGGCTGCGCGAGACCTCGTAGGCGAAGTCGACATGGCCGGGCGTGTCCATGAGGTTCAAGATATAGGTCTTGCCGTCGTGAGCCTTGTAGTTGAGGCGAACGGTCTGGGCCTTGATGGTGATGCCGCGTTCTTTTTCGATGTCCATCGAATCAAGGACCTGCTCGGTCATCTCGCGCGCCGTGAGGCCACCAGTGAGCTGGATCAAGCGATCAGCCAGCGTCGATTTGCCGTGGTCAATGTGAGCCACAATCGAGAAATTGCGGATGTTGTCGATGGATTGCGTTGTCATGGCTCGCACATAGCAGCGGCGTCCCCTTTCGTCGAGGGTCAGAGGTGTCGCGGCGGCTGAGGACTTCGGATCAACGCGCCACTTCTGCAATAGGCATATCCGCCGGAGGGAAACGGTCAGCCCAGGGAACTGTCCGGTAGTCGAGACCGGCCTCCAGTGTCGGCTTCACGACCTGAAAATACGGCGAGACATCAAAATCGCGCGGCGTGAACAGCGAGTGGTGCCGGATATGCAACACCTCCATGAAGATACCGGGATCAGCTTCCCGTCTTTCCACCGTGGGCAGTATCGGGTAGCGGATGCTTTCAAAGGCCCGTGCGATCAGGGACGAGCAGATGCTGCGGCTGGGATCGCCGGAACCGAAGGCTATCATCTTGCGGCGAAACCGTGCCGGCACCGGCGGATTTGGCAGGAAATATCGCATCATGTCGAGGATATTGCGGAGGTCGTAAGCGTGTCCGAGACTGCCGACCATATGTCTGATGATGTCAGCCTGATCAGGTGTGGACAGACCGATCGGGCGGCAGATCCGGGTGTTGAAGCTGGAATACTTCGTGAGAGGCGATGCGATGACGCCTTCGCCAAGTTCTGCCTCGATCAGGACCAGCGGTTCGCCCTGTTTGCTTTTCAAGTCAAGATTGTCGCCCACATACAAGGCCGCATGAGACCAGGTGGATTGCGTCAGGTACTTGATGGCCGATGAAATCTTGCTCGGCGCACCTTCGACCAACAGGACATCACAGGGCCTGAGCGTCATCGCCAGAAATTCGGGCCTTGCGGCGGCATAAGGCTCATAGCGATTTTTTTGCGTCATCAGGTGCCGGGCCATGATGTGTCCGACCTTGTCAAGAATGGTGTCGATCTTCGCCATGGTAGACTCCACAAGCTGACAAGAATTTCATTCTACACCGAATTCGCGCAGGCCGCAGCCATTGTTACGTTGTGTCATGTCCGTGTTGACTTTTCCGATCATGGAAATATTCTCATATCATGGATAAAAACGATCTTGCACTTGGACAAATGCTGAAGGCGCGGCGCCAGCAACGGGACTGGACCCTCGAGCAATTCGCCAGGGCGTCCGGTGTCAGCCGTGCGATGATCTCCAAGATCGAACGTGGCGAAGTCAGCCCCACAGCCGCAACACTGGCGCGGCTGGCGGCGGGTCTTGGCACCAGCATGGCGTCGCTGTTTCCCGCGCCCGGCCCGGCCCATGCACCGCTGAGCCGATGGGAAGATCAGAGCGACTGGCGTGACCCGGCCTCGGGCTATATCCGGCGCAATGTCTCGCCATCAGGCGCTGCTGCCGAGATTGTCTATGTGACATTTCCTGCGGGAGGGCGGGTCGTGTTCGACAACCACACAGCCTCCAGAGCCATCGAACAGCAGGTCTGGGTGCTGGAAGGGCAGATCGAGATGACAATCGGCGATGATTTGACCCTGCTCGGAACAGGCGATTGCCTCCTCATGCGCCTTGAGCACCCCATCACCTTTCGCAACCCGACCGGGAACCCGAGCCGATACGCCGTCATCCTCGCCAGAAAACAGACATGAAGGACAATCCATGGCATCTGCACACTCATCGGCTCTGGTGACGGCCTGTGCCGTGACCAGCTTCACCATCCGCACGCTTGATGCCACCGAAGCACATGCCCGCAGCGGAGAGCTTGCCGACATCCTGCTTGATTGCGTGGCAGGCGGCGCGTCTGTCTCATTCATGGCTGACATCAACGCCAAGGAGGCGATGACCTTCTGGAGAAAGGTTGCGAGCGACGTCAGCAGCGGCGGACGCATCCTGATCGTGGCGGAGGAGGCTGGCCGCCTGATCGGCACCGTGCAAGTGGTCGCGGCTGGCGCTCCGAACCAGCCGCACCGGTCCGACCTTGCCAAGATGCTGGTGCATCGCGATGGCCGCCATCGCGGCGTCGGCGCTGCCTTGCTTGGCGCGGCCGAAGCGTTGTCGCTCGAAGCAGGCTGGTGGCTGATGGTGCTCGACACGGTCGATGGCAGCGCTGGCCACAGGCTCTACACGCGCAGCGGCTGGATCAGCATTGGCGCCATACCAGACTATGCGCTGTGGCCGGATGGGAGGCTTTGCTCGACAGTTTATTTCTACAAGGATCTGCGCAAGCAGACCGGAAAGGCGTTGCGAGAAACCGAAACGTCACCCTGAACGGCAACATGCGCGGAATGGGCATTGGGGCCATGCTTCTGGCAGACTTGATCGAGCAGGCCAGAGCGCGCGACAAGCATGACATGGTTGGCGGGATCGAAGCTGGCAATGTGGCGTCGCTCAGGCTGCCCAAAAGATTCGGATTGACCGAATCGAGGCGGCCTGCACAGGCGCGCCACACATCTGGGCGTTGGCTGGATCTCGTCTTCATGCAGAAAATCCTGTGATCGGCACGCTTCCCTTCATCGCGATCCTTGCAAGTGCGTTCCTGCATGCGGTCTGGAACGCCATTGCGCGCTCGCAACCTGAACCGGGTGACATCATAGCCTGCGCGGTGATGGCCGCAGGGGTCATCAGCCTGCCATTGCTTGTGTTCACGGGCCTGCCCAGCCGGGCGGCCTGGCCCTGGCTGGCCGGGGGCGTGGTCATCAACAGCATCGGCATCCGTGCCGCCATGGCCGCCTATAACCGCACAAGCTATGGTCTGGCTTATCCCATCATGCGGGCAGGAATCCCCTTGCTGGCCTTGCCCATTGCCATCCTGCTGCTGCAGGAATGGCCCACGACCGGCGGTGCGATCGGGGTCATGCTCATATCCTGCGCCCTGATCCTGCTCGCGCTGATTGCGAGGCGATCCGGAAAGGCCGAATTGTCCGGCGTCGGTTTTGCGCTGCTCGCTGCTCTTTGCGGGGCTGGCTATGTGGCCGCAGATGCCATGGGCGTCAGGCTCAGCCAGAACATCTGGAGCTATGCTGCGGCGGTCGCGGTTGGCAACGCCATCGTGCTTGCGCTGATGGTCCGCTTTGAGGGACGCAATCCGTTTCGCCTGCTGCGCAAACATGCCCCCATGGCATTTGGCATTTCGGTCCTGTCGATGGCGAGTTTCATGATCTATGTCTGGGCCTTGAAGATCACGCCTGTCGCCATGGCGGCTGCCCTGCGCGAGACCAGCGTCCTGTTCGCCACGGGCATCGCTGCTTTTGTCCTCAAAGAGAAGATCGGACCGCTCCACTGGTGCGCGGCCATGCTTGCGCTGGCGGGCACGGTGTCGATCAGGATGTGGTGAAGAGTGGTGATCTTGCCATCCGCGTGCTCCTGTGGGATCGCAACGTCATGACAAACCTCTCTCTTGCCGACGAACTCGTCACCTTGCGCGACATCCTGCGCCATGCGGTCAGCCGCTTTCGCAGCGCGGAGCTTGTGCATGCGCATGGTGCGACCACGGCGCTGGACGAGGCGGCCTATCTCATTCTCGAAACCCTGCATCTGCCGGTCGACCAGCTCGAACCGTTCATCGACGCGCGGTTGACCCGCGCGGAGCGCGAAAAGCTGCTTGGCCTGATCGAGGCGCGCATCAGCACGCGCAAGCCTGCAGCCTATCTCACGGGCCGCACCTACATCCAGGGCATCCCTTTCAAGGTGGACGAGCGCGTGATCGTGCCGCGTTCTTATATTGGCGAGATGCTGTTCAGCGGCCTGTTCGGCGGCGATGATTTTGCCTTGATCGATGATGTGCAGGCTGTGACGCGGGTGCTGGACCTGTGCACCGGTTCAGGCTGCCTCGCCATCCTTGCGGCGCACATTTTCCCCAATGCGGAGATCGACGCGGTCGAGCTATCCGCTGATGCCATGGCCGTGGCCCGCATGAATGTGGCGGAGAGTGGCTTTGCAGACCGTATCAAGCTGTTTCAGGGTGATCTGTTTGCGCCACTGAAGGGCCAGAGCTATGATCTGATCATCACCAACCCGCCTTATGTCGATGCTGACACGATGGCACAATTGCCCCCTGAGTTCCTGGCAGAACCTGCCATGGCGCTTGCGGGCGGCGCTGACGGAATGGACATTGTGCGGCGCATTCTGAAAGATGCCGGCAAGCACTTGACGAAAACAGGTGGAATGATCTGCGAGATCGGGACAGACCGAGACATTCTCGACAACGAATATCCTTCGGTCGATTTTCTCTGGCTCGACAGCATCGAAAGCAGTGGCGAGGTATTCTGGATCACCGCCTCGCAACTGCGCGGCATCTAGCCCTCATGCTGCACTGCACAATAATAAAGCTTGACCAGACTGACCATTTGACTGTGTAGTCATGTCATGAACAAAGACCTGTTGCTTGCACCCCTCGTTGTCGCACAACGCACCCCTCTGCTCTGGCTCGAGATGCTTGGTCTTGGCAATGGCTCGCGTGAAACAGAGCGCATGGTCGAAGAGAAGTTTGCCGCTGCCACCGAAGGCGCTCTCGCCATGCAGGTGGAAATGCAAAGCATCTGGTGGCAATCCACACTGGCCGTGTGGCAGGGCATCCGCCCGCCCAGCCTGATGCAGAGCAGCACACGGCTGGCCAACGCGGCACTCAGGCCTGCTGCACGGCGCGTGAAATCTAACGCGAAGCGGCTTGCCTCCGCGAAGAAGAAGTAAGCTCGTCAGTCTATCATCCCAGATCCTGCGAATAGAATTTCATTTGGCAGCGTTTGCTTGCGCATGAGCTGTGCGTTTTCTCAACGGAGCATTCCAGCTGAAATCGCGCTAAGGGTTTGTCGGTGCAACATGCCGAGACATATCCGCGATGACCCTGTTTGCGCTTTCAGATGATCAGACGGCCATGCGCGAGATGGCTATTGCCTTCGCGTCCGAGAAGCTGGCCCCCCATGCCGTGCGTTGGGACGAGACAAAACACTTCCCCGTCGCTGAAATGCGCGCAGCAGCAGCGCTTGGAATGGGCGGGGTGTATATCCGCGAGGATGTCGGCGGCTCGGGGCTTTCGCGGCTGGATGCTGCGCTGATCTTCGAAGCCCTGGCCACCGGCTGCCCGACCATTTCAGCGTATATCTCGATCCACAACATGTGCGGCTGGATGATCGATGCCTATGGCTCTGACGAACAGCGCCATCGTTTCTTGCCGAAGCTCACCAGCATGGAGCATCTGGCAAGCTACTGCCTGACCGAGCCTGGTGCAGGCTCTGACGCTGCCGCGCTCAAGACCCGTGCCGTGCGTGATGGCGATGATTATCTTGTCACAGGCCAGAAGCAGTTCATCTCTGGCGCAGGCGTTTCAGACGTTTACGTGGTGATGGTGCGCACGGGCGAGGATGGGCCATCAGGCATCTCGACATTGGTGATCGAAAAGGGCAGCGAGGGGCTTGGTTTCGGCGCGGAGGAAAAGAAGATGGGCTGGAATGCCCAACCAACCCGCGCCGTCATCTTCGACAATGTCCGCGTGCCTGCGGCCAACCGCCTCGGGCCTGAAGGCATCGGCTTCAAGATCGCCATGGCAGGGCTCGATGGCGGGCGGCTCAACATCGGTGCCTGCTCACTGGGCGGAGCGCAGGCGGCCCTCGACAAATCCATGACCTACATGGGGGAGCGGCAGGCTTTCGGCAAAAGCCTCGACCAGTTCCAGGCGCTGCAATTCAAACTCGCTGACATGGCGACGGAGCTTGAATGTGCCCGCACGTTCCTGTGGCGCGCCGCCGCCGCGCTCGACCGGAAGGACATGGATGCCACAAGGCTCTGTGCCATGGCCAAAAGAGTCGCGACGGACACCGGCTTTGATGTCGCCAATCAGGCACTGCAACTGCATGGCGGCTATGGCTATCTTGCCGACTACGGCATCGAGAAGATCGTGCGCGACCTGCGCGTGCACCAGATCCTCGAAGGCACCAACGAGATCATGCGCCTGATCGTGGCGCGAAGCCTGCTCGGGCGCGGGAACAGGGCGTGACGGATGGCCATCTGGAAGCCACTCATCTCCGGGTTTGTTCTGGCGCTGCTTGTGGCAGCCTTCTTTCGCGTTGCGGGGCATCTGTTCTTCATTGAAGGGCGAAGCGCGGCCAATTTGCACGCCCTTGGCGGCGCGGCCACCGGGCTGATGCTGGGCTGGCTGGCATCAAGACAGTTCGGCCTTCGCGGCGCGGTGCTGGCGGCCATTCCGGGGTTGTTGCTGATGGCGGCCATCACGTCCCATTTCAGCCTGGCCTTTCCGAATATCGACCCGAAGCTCGACAAGGGTTTTGGTGGCCTGATGCTCTGGTTCCATGGGTTCGTGCTCGCTGGCGGTCTGCTGGCGGCCAGACTGCAAACAAAAAACGGGGAAGCACCATGACAACCATCGCCTTCATCGGACTTGGCAACATGGGCGGGCCGATGGCGGCCAATCTTGTCAAGGCAGGTCACACCATCACCGGGTTCGACCTGTCGCCCGTGTCCTGCGATGAGGCCAAGGCCGCCGGGATCGGCATCGCGGCATCTGCGATTTCTGCGGTGGCCGCAGCCGATGTCATCGTCACCATGCTGCCCGCCGGAAAGCATGTGCGCAGCGTCTGGGCCGAGATCGTGCCGCATGCAAAGGCGGGTGCGCTGATCGTTGACTGCTCCACGATCGATGTCGACAGCGCGCGTGCGGTGCATGCGCTGGCTGCGCAGGCAGGACTGCAGCCACTTGATGCGCCTGTTTCGGGCGGCACGGGAGGCGCGAAGGGCGCGACACTGACCTTCATGGTTGGTGGCGAAGCCGAGGCCTTTGCATCTGCAAGACCTATCCTGGAGCAGATGGGCAAGAAGGTGGTTCATTGCGGAAGCGCTGGTGCAGGCCAGGCTGCCAAGATCTGCAACAACATGATTCTCGGCATCTCGATGATCGGTGTCGGAGAGGCATTTGCGCTCGCCGAAAAGCTCGGGCTGCCCCATCAGGCCCTGTTTGACGTGGCTTCGACATCATCAGGGCAATGCTGGTCGCTGACCACCTATTGCCCGGTGCCCGGCCCGGTGCCGACCTCTCCGGCCAACAATGCCTACAAACCCGGCTTTGCCGCCGATCTGATGCTGAAGGATCTGAAGCTGGCGCAGGAAGCCGCTTCAGGTGCAGGAGCTTCAACGCCTCTGGGGGCGCTTGCCGCACAGCTTTATGCCCTGTTTGCCGCATCCGGCCATGGCGGAACGGACTTCTCGGGCATCATCGAGATGCTCAGGGGCGAGAAAGAGAAGAGACAGGGTTGAGGCTGAACTTCGCCAGCTTCAGGGCGTCGTCCAGCACCTCGTGATCACCAATCTGGTTGGCCAGGATGAGCACAAGCGCTGCATTCAGCGCGGCGCTTTGCCGGTCGTCAAGGCCACGATGCGCCTCGATGATGGCGCGATAGGCGGCATCCGGATCGGCAAAGCGGGCTTCAAGCTCAAGCGGCACGAGCACCTCCTGCTCTGAGAAGCGCCGCCCTGAGCCGGTCGCGATCAAGCCTGTGGAAGCGTGCCGCGATGTGCCCATCCGGACGCAACAGATATGCTTGGGCATCATGCAGGCCATAGCGATCAAGAACAGCCGTGTCCGCTTCTGATACCTCCACCACGTTCAAGCCATCAGGCACATCGTGGATTCTGGCACCCGACATTGCCAGCAGCGTGAAGCTGCCTTTGAGATGTTCGCCCAGAAAACCATCGCGGAACGGCGCGTCCACAAACGGTGCACCGGGCTTTGGGCCAACTTGCCATGGCGCATCATCCGCCATTGACAGAGGGCTGGTCTCATAGGCCGTCGGCAATGACAACCGACCGGAATTGACGAAGCGGCGCGCGAAAGGCGCGGTCTTCGCCAGTGCCAGCGCGGCATTGCGGAAATTCGCTTCCATCGCACTGCGCGGGGCAATGAAATCGGTGGCACGGGTCGAGTTGAGGATGTTCTCGTCAGCCGCCTCGGAACGCTCGGCATCGTAGCTCATCAGAAGATCGCGTGGTGCGTTACCCGTGACGACAGCCGCCAGTTTCCAGCCCAGATTGTCGGCATCCTGAACGCCGGAATTTGCGCCTCGCGCACCAAACGGCGACACCTGATGGGCAGCATCGCCCGCAAAGATCACGTGGTCATGCACAAAACACTCAAGCCGACGGCACTGGAAGCGGTAGATCGAAACCCATTCAAGCTCGAAATCGGAATGGCCGAGCATGCGCTCAATCCGTGGGCAAACCACATCCGGCTTGCGCTCATGATCAGCATCGGCATCAGGCGAGAGCTGAAGGTCAATGCGCCAGATGTCGTCCGGCTGCTTGTGAAGCAGGCAGGACTGGCCTGCATGAAACGGAGGATCGAACCAGAACCAGCGCTCGACCGGAAAATCGGCCGTCATCCTGACATCGGCGATCAGGAACTGATCGCCGAATTGTTCGCCGGCAAAATCAAGACCCATCAAGCTGCGGATCGGAGATCGGGCGCCGTCGCAGGCAATGACATGATCAGCGCTCAGATCATAGGCACCATCAGGCGTATCCACCCTCAAGCGTGCTGACTCCGGTATCTGCGTGATGGCATCGACCCGGTTCTTCCAGCGCAGATCAACCCCGAGAGCCAATGCGCGATCAACCAGAAATTTCTCGACATAAAACTGCTGGAGATTGATGAACGCGGGCATCTTGTGACCGGTTTCAGGTTGCAGATCAAACTGATAGAGTTGATCTGGCCCCTGAAACACCTTGCCCACCTGCCAGCGCACGCCTTTCTCCAGCATGGGCGCTGCCACACCCAGGCCATCGAAGATCTCCAGCGTGCGCTTGGCAAAACAGATGGCGCGCGAGCCATCGCCGATCCGGTCTGAATCATCCAGCACGACGGCCTTCACACCGCGCTGCGCCAGATCAATAGCCAGCGAAAGACCGACGGGGCCAGCGCCGACAATGATGACAGGGTGATGTGCTGGCCGGTCCTGATCAGGCGAACGCTGATACGCGAACTGGGCGAAGACTCTGGTTTCACTCACGCCTTCACCCTTGCAGGCTTTGCCACATCGCCACGTCACGCGCATCGGTCCAGATGCGCGGCCAGGCGATGCCGCGCGCTTCGTCATAGGCGCGGCTGACATTGAAGGGCAGGCAGTGTTCGTAGATCGCATAGTCGCCGAATGGCTTGTCCATCACCTTGCGGACGGCATCAGATGTTTCCTTGAGCGACAGGCCCTTGGCGACAGCATGCTCAGCGGTGCCGTAGAGTGCGGTGAGGAAATCAGTTGTGCCTTGCATCGCAGCCTTGACGGTTGCGGCTCCAACAAGCGCGTCACCCCGGCCCGGCACGAGCGCTTCGGGTGCGTAGGCCGCCAGCTTCCGGATGGTCTCAGGCCATTCCTTGAGAAAAGCATCGCCGCAATAGCAGGCTGATTTGTATTCCACCAGATCGCCCGAGAACATCACCCCGGCATCCGGAACCCAGGCAATCGTGTCGCCAGCGGTATGTCCGCGTCCAGGATGCGAAATCTCGACACGGCGCTTGCCCAGCCAGAGGGTGAGCGTTCCAGTGAAGGTCAACGTGGGCCATGTCAGACCCGGAATACTCTCCTGCCCCCGGAACAAGCGCGGGAAACGGCCGATCTCCGAGGCCATGTCTTCAGCGCCACGTTCCACAATCAAAGCCCGCGTGGCTTCATGCGCCACGATCTCGGAAGCACCATAAGCCGATGCACCGAGCACCCGAACAGCGTGGTAATGCGACAGCAGTACATACTTGATCGGCTTGTCAGTGACGGTGCGGACGCGCGTGATCACATCCTGCGCCATCAGTGGTGTGGCCTGCGCATCGATCACCATGCAGCAGTCGTCACCGATGATGATGCCTGTGTTGGGATCGCCCTGGGCGGTATAGGCGTAAAGACCCTCGCCGACCTTCGAGAAGGTGACGATCTTATCGCCAAGGTCTGCGTGAGAGGCAAATGCTTTGCCAGCCATGTATGTCAACTCCGGTTTATTCGGCATCAGGCTGGCGTGACGGCTGCGCCATCTGAAACGCCTCGATCTCCGCAAGAGCGGCATCTGTCCGGGCAATCAGCGGAAAGAGGGTCAGGTCGACGCCAAATCGCCGCGCGTTGAACATCTGAGGCACAAGGCAGACATCGGCCAACGTCGGGGTGTCGCCATAGCACAAATGCCCCGGCGTGCTGGCAAGGCGCTTCTCGATGGCCGCAAAGCCGCTCTCGATCCAGGTGCGGCACCAGGCAGCACGGGCGGCCTCATCGGCCTTGTAGTCATGGGTCAATTTGTCGAGAACACGTAGATTGCCGAGCGGATGAATATCAGCCGCGATGGTCAGCGCCATTTCGCGGATGATGGCCCGGTCCCGTGCCGAACCCGGCAGAAGGGCCGGTTCAGGCCTGATCTCCTCAAGATATTCGATGATGGCGATGGACTGTGACAGCCCAAAGCCTTTCTCGCTCCAGAACGGCACAAGCCCGGCAGGATTGCGCCGCAGGAAGTCCCCCGATCGCTGCTCGCCCTTGCGCAAGTGCACAAAACGCTGTTCGACCTCAAGACCTTTGACATTCAGCGCAATCCGCACGCGGTAAGCGGCGGATGAGCGGAAATAGCCAAAGAGGACACCATTCTCAGGCATGCGTCTGGACCTGTTGTTCTATGGCTCCAAAAATCGAATGACCTTTCGGATCCTTCATTTCGATGCGCACAGTGTCTCCGGATTTGAGAAACGGCGTTATCACTGTCCCCGACACAATGGTTTCAACCACACGCAGCTCCGCAAGGCAGGAATAGCCCACGCCGCCATCGGCAATCGACTTGCCAGGCCCGCCATCAGTGCCCTTGTTGGAGACAGTGCCCGAGCCGATGATCGTGCCGGCAGACAAGGCCCTTGTCCTGGCCGCATGCATGATCAGCGCCGGAAAATCGAAGGTCATGTCCACACCCGCATTGGCTTTTCCGAAGGGCTTGCCGTTGATGAACGTTAGCAGAGGCAGCGCGAGCTTGCCGCCATCCCAAGCCGTGCCGAGCTCACCGGGCGTGATCGCAACGGGGGAGAAGGCGGATGAGGGCTTTGACTGGAAGAAGCCGAAGCCCTTGGCCAGTTCACCCGGAATGAGATTGCGCAACGAGACATCGTTGACCAGCATGATGAGCTGGATGGCTGAAGCGGCCTGTTCGCGCGTCGCCCCCATGGGGACATCGCCGGTGATCACGGCAATTTCGCCTTCCAGATCGATTCCAAGCTCGTCGCCTGCGATGGCAATCGGATCACGCGGTCCCAGAAAAGCGTCCGAACCACCTTGATACATCAGCGGGTCTGTCCAGAAACTTGCGGGCATCTCTGCGCCACGCGCCTTGCGCACCAGTTCGACGTGGTTCACGTAGGCAGAGCCGTCAGCCCATTGATAGGCCCGCGGCAAGGGCGAGGCGCAATCATGCTCGTGAAACCGGAACGACGGGACCGAGCCAAGTTCAAGCTGCGCTGCCAGATCAGTCAGCCTTGGCGCAACACGTGTCCAGTCATCAAGCGCAGCCTGCAGTGAGGGCGCAATGAAGAAGGCGTCTGTTGCGCGGGTCAGATCGCTGGTGACGACCACAAGTCGGCCATCACGGCCGTGTTTCAGGGAAGCGAGTTTCATGCGGGGTTTTCAACCTTCTGGGCAGGATGCGTCGATGCATCATCTTGCGCGTCAGATTCCGGTTTGTAACCCCCTCGGCCAAGCGAAAAAGACATCCCGTCACGGCCCACGGCAACAGGCCCTGCCCATGTGGTGCGCACGGCCTCGAGCCAGTCATGCTCCTTAACGTCAGGGTCATCCGCTGGCACAAGATGATGGAGAACCAGCAGTTTTACACCCGCAAGACTGGCAATACGCCCCACATCCCCGGCAAGCGTGTGGCTGTCCATCAGATGTTGCCTCAGCCGCGCACCATTGCCGACACGGGCCACGAGGCGGTCAACTGCCGGGCCAAGCATCGCTTCATGCACCAGAATGTCCGCCCCTTTTGCAAAGACACCAAGTGGGGGATGAAAGGCTGTATCTGCTGACATCACCACCGATGTGCCACCAAAATCAAGACGCAGGGCAAAGCATTCCGTGACCGGCGGATGGGGCACCCGGCAGGCACTGACCGTCACACGCCCATCAGCAAAAGCGGGCCCATTCGGGTATTCATGGATGCGCACCATCGCCTCAAGATCAGGCCGCCCTTCATCCACGATGCGGGTGGAAATGTCATAGGCCAGAGACCTGAGAAAATGATGCCACACAGCAGCCGTGCCGACAGGGCCGTGGCCTATGACATTTCCACCCGCATCGTGGATGAAGGGCGGCCTGATCTTGAGGCGATGGTGCGCATCCATGAATACCCGAATGGGCCCGCTTTTGCTG
>JANMIB010000025.1:0-5054 GCA_031375605.1 Allobosea sp.
TGGCGCAGATCACCGCGTCGCTGGCCAGCGACAGGTCGGATGGCGTGACGGTGCCAACAAAGGCCGCGATGCCGGGTTGGACCAGCGCCGATCCATCCGGGCTGCCGGGCTGGCCGGGCGCTGGGCGGCAGGTGATGCGCCCCCGCCACGGAAAGGGCGGCTGGGTTGGGCCGCCAGAGGGGTTCGGCAGCGTGTTTCCCGGCGCGATGTCCATCATCATGAAAGGATACAGCGTCACCTTCAATCCGCGCCGCTTGATCTCGGTGATCAGCGACAACAGACTGGCATCGCTGGGTGTGCCCCCGAAGGCAGGCGCGCCGTCCACCAGCGACACCAGCCTGGCCGTTCCCCGGTCAAGACCCGCAACAGACCAGGTTCCGCCCTCTGTCACCTTGATGGCATTGTCCACGCGCGGCGCGATGGAACAGGAGGCGACATCCAGGTTGTCACCGAACCAGCTGGTGATGACCGACACGCCGGTGAGCTGCGGGCATAGCGCCTGCAACTGGTCAAGAGAGGCCAGCACATCGCTGGGTGCCTGCAACTGATTGCGGTTTTCCGTCTGCGACGCACCCGGCCCCAGCGTCCGGCTGACAGCGCCGGTTTGATAGGCAAACTCGGCGGAACCGGGGATGAGGTTCACAGTGCGGACCTGCTCGCGAAGACCCGGCAGCGCGCGCACCACCTCGAACGAAAACTGCGGCACCCGATTGCCGTAATCCGCCAGCGGAAAGCGCTCGAACACGACATAGGCCGTGCCGCGATAGGCGGGCGCGTTGTCAGCCTCCTCCTTGGCGATGATCAGCGCATCCGGCATCTGGATGTCGTCACCCCGGTAGACGCGCATGGTCAGGCGGGCCTGATCAACCTCCCGGCCATCAGCCCAGACGCGGCGCACGAAAGTGATCGGCCCATCGCACAGTGCAATCGCGATATTGGCGAAATAGCTGAAGGTGCGCTCCTTCTGCTTTGGCGCAAGGCCACCCTTGCCGCCACCTGATGAACGCGTGGTGGTGCTCATCACCTCCTCGAAGCGTGTCGCCCAGATCAGGTGGCCGCCCACCCTGGCCCGGCCATAAACACGCGGGATGGCAGCCCCTTCCGCAGAGGTCAGGCCCTCCATGTCGCCAAGGCGCGGGCCCTGGATGGTGCGACCACCCCCGCCGAGCAGGGCGCTGTCGATGACGGAGCCCGCAATGGCACCCAGTGCGCGACCGGCAATGGCACCGATGGGGCCGCCGATGAACGAGCCGATGGCAGACCCGGCAGCCTGCAGGACAAGCGTGGTCATGGTGTCTCCTGTTCTGGAAAACGGAAGGTGGCCGCCACGTGGCGCTGCCACCATGGGCTGAAGGCGACCTCGCAGACGCATGCACCGTCATGGGCATGGATCATCAGGGCAGGCCCGCTCAGGATGGCGAGGTGCTTGGCCGCGAGATGGGGCCGCCAGCGAAACATCAGCACATCACCCGGCCTCAGCGGGCCATCCTGCGCGGGCAACAGATGGCGGAAAGCGGCCTCCATCAAAGGTTCTGCAGGAGCCTTGCCCGGCTCGAGGCTCTCGGCCCATCCGGGCGTGTAGGGCGCAGGAACTTCCGGCTCACGGCCCAGCACATCGCGCCAGACCCCGCGCAGCAGGCCAAGGCAGTCGCAGCCCACGCCCTTCAGCGAGGCCTGATGCTGATAAGGCGTGCCGATCCAGCCGCGTGCAGCCACCACGATCAGCGCGCCTTGACGTGTGCCACTCATCGGAACAGGCTCCCGCCATCGAACACCTGCTGGCGGCCATTGCCCGCAATCTGGAGCAGGGCATCGTGGCCCGGAAGGTGCGGAAAGCCCTGAAAATTGATGCTATTGGCGAACTTTTCCTGGCATGTGCCGAAGCTCTTGTCGCATCCCGCCGTGAGCTGGACCACGTCCCCCACCGCAATGGCGAGCGGCGTTTCCAGCCACAGATCCAGCACGGCGACCGAGGCTAACTGCACATGCCGCCTGACCTCGACCGCATGGCCCGCATTTGCGCCGCTGGTGAAGGTGAGCCGCCCGGCGTTGAACCAGCCGCTGGCAAATCCGTTCAAGCCAGACAGGCTGACCTGCCTGTTCCCATCGGTCGCAACAACACTGGCGTTTGATGCCGACAGCACCTTTCGGCAACGTGCATCGCCGAGGTCAGCAGCGCACCGGAGCGTGTAAAGCCGCCCCCGCTCCTCGTCGAAACGGTGGGCTGCGCTGCGCAATTCGGCCACGAAGGCATTGTCGCCGCGTGTGATCTCGCCGATGACCATGACATCGAGCAACTGGCGGTTGTCAGGATTGCGCCAGTCAACAAGGTGAATGGCAACCTCCGCGCCATCATAAAGACCGCGCCGGATGTCGGCCTCCGACAGGCCCGCCGCATGCAGCACACCGGCCACATCCTCGCTCGCGACGCTGAGGCCAAGCTCAGCGGACGCGTCCGAGGCCTGCAGCCCTGAGCGGGCAAGGTGCAGGACACTGCCGAAGGTGATGTCCTGGTCATGGTCGGTGAAGCCGAGCCGGATGCTGTCTCGCCGTGTCAGCGTCCAGCAGCGGGCAAGCGTCGTCACCCCGCCGGCAAGATGCGCGGCAAGGCCGGGATGAAGTATTTTCACAGGTCAAGCCTCCAACATTCACACGATGAGTTCGATGAGGGGAATGCGCGGGATCTGGCCCGCCTCGAAAGCGCTGAGTTCAATGTCAAGCTCGTCCGCATCAAAGCGCACAGGCACATCGAAGGCGTAGCCCGCCGTCACGGCCACACCGTTTCCGGGCGCTGTCACCAGCGTCACCAAGCCTGTCGATGTGTCCACGGTGAAAGCCGTCGGCAGCAGTTCTGTCAGCCCCACGGCCACGCGCACGGTCCCTGCCACCGGCTTCCTGATCTGGCGCTCATAGGGCGCATGCGTGCCGCCATAGGTCTTCACGAGCTGGAACACGGTGCGCGCACCATCTCCCGTCCCGATGCGCTGGTCGAAAGCCAGAGGAGTGTCTGTCGCTAGAGCACTTTTCCAGTCAAGCTGGTCACGCCAGCGAAAGCCGATCAGCCTGCCGCGCCGTTCCTCGAAGAAAGCCACGACGCTTGCCAACGCGGCAAAGCTCTTGATCCCGTAACCGGCATCGAACTTGCGCCGCGAGTGCAGCCAGCGTGCGTTGCGGTGCTCTCGGCCCGACGCCAGCGTGACGATGTCTGTCAGGCGCACAGGCCCTCCCCGTGCCCCGCGCGACACATCGAGCGGGAACCTGACCTCGTGAAAATCCGAAAATGACATGTGTTTGTTTCCTCAAGCTCACAAGGTTCGTCTGCCGCGCGACACGGCGCGGGCGAGGGCTGCGGACACCTGGCCTTCCGAGCGCCGGAAACTTTCCGCATCAGGCGTCGAGATGTTGACCGTCACGTTCACGGGCTGTGCGCCTGCGCCGCCCGCCTGGACGCCGAGCTTGCCATCAGGCCCGCGTGAGAGCGGCAAGATGGCTTCCGCGCCTGCCTCGCCCATCAGTCCGACCTGGCTTCCCAGGCCAAAATAGGTGGGCTGGCCAACGACGCCGCCCCCGATCACGCCGCCCTTGGCAAACGCCTGAACCTCGCCAAATCCGCCCAGCCCGCCGCCAAGCCCGCTGCCGAGATTGCCAAACGCGCCGCCAAACGAACTGAACCCCTGGCTCAGAAGGTTCGACAGGCCAGCCTCGACCGGCTTCAAGCTCTGCTTCAGCACACTTTGCGAGAGCTTGAGGCCGATGCCTTTCAGGACATCCTCGAAGCGCTTGCCTTCGGTGACGCCCTTGGAGAACACCTCTGTGACGGATCGGCCAAAGAGCTTCGTGGCGCGATCAAGATCGCGCAACATCATGGTCTGCTGCGAAAACGAACCGGACAGATCTGAAACATCATCATCGTCGGACATGGAACATCCTCATCGTGGGAGAAAAGATCAGGCCTCGTCGGGGAACCGGGCCATCAGCGCCTCAAGTGTGGCGCGGTCTGTCGCTGGCGCTGCGCCAGACCGGAAACCGGCGATGACCAGCAGCTCGCGCAGTGTTAGGGACCAGAACAGATCCGGGGTCAGCCGCAGCCGGTGAAGACCAAGCGCGATCAGCTCCTCCCAGGGGAAGGACTGCACGGCGCTGGTCCTCGAACCGGCTACGGCACGAAAGGGTGCGGGAGGGGCGGGCTTTCCGGTGCCTGATCAGGCATGCCCAGCGTGCCTGCCAGAAGTGCGACAACCGCACCGAGCATGGCCTCGAACTGGCCGGCAAGCGGCAGCGCGGCGATCTCCTGATCCGTGAAGCCGTGGCCTGCGCCTTTCAGCCCCAGACGCAGGATGATGAGAACATCCCGTGCCGAAAGCCTGCCGGACCCGAGCCGCGCACCCAGCGCGGCGAGATCGCCGGTGCCGAGCGCGTCTTCCAGTTCAGCCAGCCCGCCCAGCGTCAGCCTCAATGACAGGCGCTGGCCGCCAAGTTCAAGCGGCACATCGCCGCGATGAAGGTTTGCCATGATGCGCCCTCAGATCGCTGTGAAGGTGAGCGCACCGGCGGACTCGAGCGACAATTCAAACGTCACCTCCGCCGCATGCTCGCCGCGATATTCAAGGGCCGAGAGCTGGAAACGGCCCTGCACCCTGCCGAAATCGGGGATGACGACCTGCCAGTCGCGGATGTCGCCATCAAAAAAGATCTGGCGAACCAGCGCATGCGACGCCTCGTCCTTGAACACGCCAGCGCCGGACATCGAGGAACGGCGGATACCCGCCCCCGCCAGCAGTTCGCGCCAGCGCCCGGTGGATTCGGTGTGCGTGATGTCGACCGCCTCGGCATTGAAAGAGATCTGGCGGGCGCGCAGCCCGGCCACGGTGGTAAAGACGGCTGGCGCGCTTTCCACGCGCAGCAGCAGATCCCTGCCCTTTTGTGCAGACATGATGACAATCCTTGGTTTTGAGAGGTTCAGATCTGTTCGGTGACGCAGCGCAGCCTGACCGTGATGCGCGAGAGCCCGGACTTTCCATCGCGCCTCGCATCAAGTCCGGTCTGCCGGATAT
>JANMIB010000249.1:0-3306 GCA_031375605.1 Allobosea sp.
AGCAGGAACAGCCGAGTTGTCTCATAATCCAACACCGCCCCGAAGTGCTAGGGTTCAGTGCAGACGAATGCAATACATATGCCGTGTTCACCAGACACGTAACTGTGAAGTTGGGGCTGGCAGCGCCCGATCCGAACAGGATGCGCTCAGCTTTTCTCCATGAGCTCAAACACGAATGCCGCTATGTATCCGTAGATCGCATGACCGATCAGACTCATCAGCGAGAGCAACGGCACGTCGAGCAGAAGAAATTTCTGGCCTGCAAGTGGTGCCATCACGCCCAGTGCGATGAAATATGTTGCAATTCCCCAGATCCAGCCATCCGCGGGCATGCCGAAGCTCTTGATCAGGCGCGTGATGATCCAGTAGCCGATCGGGTAAAGCAGGAAGCCGGTCACATAATGCACCGTGTGGGCAAAGACATTTGAAACGGTCAGCCCCAGTGTGTTCTGGAACAGCGATTTCACCAGTTCAGGCGGCTGAAGCGGAAAACCGGCCACCACGGCAGTCGGAACGGCGGAAAACGCTTCCCAGAAGCCCAAACCCGCGCAACCGCCGATGAACAGGTGCCAGATTGTGCGGACCGATGGCAGGGGATAAGTCCCTTGGGACAATGTGCTGGCGGGTGTCATGAGGGGGTCTCTTGATGTTGACTGATGGGGCCGGATGAAGGTTTGCAGGGAGAACTTGACAGGAATTTGCGCGCGAGAATTAGTGAACAGCAGCAGAAGGCGCCATGGCTACGAGTGCTGCCGCGAGACGTGCGGCTGGCTTTGGGCTGGCGCGGACGATCTGGCCAAGCCGTTGCGCGGCAAAGCGGTTCTGGCCGCCCCGTGCCGCAAGGCGTTGCTCAAGAAGGCGTGTTGCAAGAGGCATGTCGCCGCTGCGAATGGCGCTCTCGATCAGCAACTGCTCGAAAATGTCACGCTGTGCATGGCTGCCGCCGATGTTCTGAAGCAGCGGCCGCGCGGAGAGAAGAAGTCGGGTCGCCTCGGCAAAGCGCTTGGCACGAAAAGCACGGATCGCGGCCGTCACGGGCGCACCGATGCGGCGGGCCAGTTGTCCGTCATGCCCGCCGGACGGGTCTTGCGCCAGCGTCAGGTGGATATGTTCCGCATCGCCATCACGCCCTGCACCCATCAGCGCCAGTGCATAGTGCAGGTCCGCAAACACCAGCGCGCGATCCGTCACGCGCTGTGAGGCGAGATCGGCCAGTTCATGCCAGCGATGGCCGACAGGAATTCCCGCGAATTCGAGCCGTTGAAGCAGCGATGCGGCATTGGCAATGTCGCGGTAATCATCTGTCTTGCGGGCGCGGATGTCCTGATCATAAAGGTTCAGGGCTGCCGAAGTGTTGCCAAGCTCAAGGTTGAACAGCGCTTCGTGCCAGGCAAGGTGGAAGGCAAAGTTGTTGCAGTGAAGTGAATGTTCGCGGCCCTGCGCCAGCCAGCCGATACCTTCCTGCGCCCGTCCTGTCATTTCCATGACGTGAGCCACGGAATGTCGGGCCCAGGCATCGCGCGGACTCATTTCAAGCGCATGTCGACCAAGCCGTTCGGCCTGATGGTAGTCGCCGTTTTCTTCGTGCGAGAAGGCAAGGCAGCCGACAAGATAGCCGCTATGCGGCCCTTTCAATCCATGCAGGCCCACATGCTCGCCGGCAGCATGGAGCATGCCGCGAAGGTCCCCCATCATAAAGCGGATGGCATGGGCGAGTTTGGCAGCCAGCACATCGTGCCTGTCTGCCCGGATGGCGCTGTCGAGCGCCTGCGCGGCAAGGTCAGGCCGTTTCGCAAGCCAGTGCTCAAGCGCCGTGATGTAGCAACGCTCGCGCTTTGAAACAGGTGCGGCCTGGTCAAGGCGGCGTGCCATCATGAGTTGTCCGCGCGCATCATCCAGCATTTCGCTGCGTGCCAGTGTCAGGATCATCAGACCCTTCACGGCATGGCCAAGCACGAATGAGGGATCGGCGTTAAGTGTTGCGGCCAGCGCTGCCGGCGCTGCTGCCGCATGGGCCAGGACATGCTCGATGGTCTCGTCCCAATGGCCAAGGGCTGTTGCAGAAGCAATCGTTGTGATGGCACCGCTCGCGTCGTGCATGCTCGACATTGGTCATCTTCCTGCAATCAGCACATGGCGTGTCATAGCCATATTCGAAGCACAGCATGACAGTGTTACGGCCAAGGCGATCACCGATGCGTGATAACGGGGGTCTCGCGAGACCGCGTCATTCGTTCTTTCGCCCATGGCGAGGACTTGAACCAGCCGACCAGGTGAGCACCAAGGATGATCAGCGCGAGGCCTGCGAGGTTGACGGCGGTCGTTGGCAAGGCCTCGCGGCCCATCATGTCAAGCGCGACCCCGGCCAGCCTTGCAACAACAAGACTGAGCAGAAAGGACGCCAGTGACTGCTGGCCGACTTTGATGACATGGCGTCCCAGCGGTCCGTCAAGCCTTGGTTGCCTTGCGGCCACAAAGCTGAGGACAAGATAGGCCACGGCCAGAAAATGCACGATCCGCAGCGGATGCAGATTTGTTTTCTCTTCGCCTGCCAGCAGCCAGTCATGGGCTGCTGCCAACGCGGGGACAGCATTGGTGAATCCCCAGAAGCTGAACGGAATGGCCACGATGACAAACGCCGCACAGGCGATCAACAGTGCACGTTGGCCGGGCAGGGGAGGCTGCAGCCAGCGCATCCCGAAAGCAAAGCCCAGAAAAAAAATCAGTTGCCAGGCAAACGGATTGAAAAACCAGCCGAACTCCGACCAGGGATTGCCCTTCAGGTTGATGCCGAACAGCCATACCGACGCGTACAGGACCAGACTGAACAGGAACGGCAAGGCAGCCTGGAGGCGGCGCAGCGCCATCATCACCGGCACCATGGCCAGAATGATCAGGTACATCGGCAGGATGTCGAGATAGCCCGGCAGCCAGCGCAATGTCACAAGCCCGAGGATGGCTGTGCCGGGGTCTTGCGCGATGGGGCTGATGTGCTCCTCATAGTAGGCGTCGCCCCAGCCAAGTTGCTTCACCATCACGGCCAGCGCTGCCAGGGCAATGAACAGTCCGATATGGGCCCAGTAAACCTGCCAGACCCGTTGGCAGATGCGTGCAGTGCCCAGGAACCAGCCGCGCTTGTGAAACGTGCCGCCAAACGCGAAGGCGCTGGCAAGACCCGAGCAGAACACGAACAGTTCGGTGGCAGAGGAAAATCCGAAGCGCGCCGGTATCCAGCTGTTCCAGGGATTTCCGGGCGCATGGGCCAGAAAAATGATCAGCATGCCGAGGCCGCGAAAGAAATCGAGG
>JANMIB010000079.1:0-9002 GCA_031375605.1 Allobosea sp.
CAAGGAAGCGGTGATCCCGTCTTTCGCACTTGAGGCTTTCGAGGAAGACGAAGCTGACGATCACGAGAAGCATGCCTCGCATGATCACGACGAGGATGAAGAAGACGATCACGAACACAAGGCCGCTTGAAGACAGTTATCCTCATCCAGAGCTCCGTCGAAGGATGAGTTCCAGCGTGCATGGCTGCATGCAAACTGGACCTCGCCCTTCGACAGGCTCAGGGTAAGGATTGTTGATCATACTTCGCTTGACGCATGCCGTTGCATGGCCACCATTGGCGCATGGCCACCAAGATCCCCAAACCCGCCCCGCAAGTCCTGACCACCGAGCGCCGGATTGCCAAGACCGCTGCCGAAAAGGCGACCGAATCGCTGCGCGAAAAGATTGTCGTGGCGCTTGTCGGCTTCGTCCTGACTGGCGTGATCGGCACGGTGCTGACCACATGGATCCAGCAGCGAGGCTGGGCCTGGCAGAACCGCGTGGCCAAGATCGACAAGGACACAGAGAACACCATCGCGACCTACCGCTCGACCTCGGACCTGATCAACACGCGCTGGCACGCCACCTTCAAGATGGTGCGGGCGCTGGAGCGGGGCACGACCGGCGAGGCATGGACGGCCACCCGCGTCGCTTTTGATGCAGCCGACCGCGACTGGGCACTGAAATACACCAACGTGGCGCGCGAGATCGAATTTTTCGTCGACACGCCCTTCGGCATCGAATCCAGCGAGATGATGAAACGCGTTTGGGGCCTGGCCTGCGACAGCTATGCCCTGCGCGGCACCCCTGGCTCCGCCATCGATAGCCGCTCGGCACGGGTGGTGCTCGAAGTGATCAACCATTGCCACGGGATCACCAAGGACGAGCTTGAAAAGCTGGCCGATGCACGTGCTGACGACAAGCTGCCCGTCAAGCTGCCGGACCCGAAGGTCATCGCCACCCTTTATGGCCGCCTCGAACATCTTTACCGGACCAACGATGCGCTCCGCTGCGTGATCTTCGAGCGGGCGCTGGCCGTGCGCGAAAGTGTCTCCTCGGAATCATACTGGGGCACATTCTTTGGTGTCGGCACACCGCGTTACACACCAACCGGAAAGGACCAGACCTGCGCAGGTGCCTGATCAGCCTGACGCCGCTTGCCGGAGGCATTGCGACTGCAGGACAGGATCGTCGGGAAATCCCAGATCGGCCCAGCACTCCGTTGCGCGCTGGATGATGGCTCCGACATCAGGCCCAGGCGGCACGCCAAGCGCCAGCACATCCTTGCCCTTGAACGGCATGACAGGAAGCGGCAGCGCGGCAAGAGCCTTCATACGCCCATGGCCAAGGGTGCCTGACAGCGCACCAAGCGTATCAAGCACCGCCTGCGCACCGCGATCAAGGCTTGCGAGGCGGATCGCGCGATCATCCGGATCGCCCTGTTGGGGCCACCTGGCCAGCAAGGCCGCGACATCCTCAAGCCGCTTGCGCTCGCTGCTGGCAAATTTCAACCGCAGATCAAGCGCACGCACATTCTCTGCCGTCCGGACGCCGAGAGCCGCCAGACGGGCCACGGCGTCGCAATACGGGAAAGCGGCCACAGCTGCACGGAACGCAGGCATGTGAGCGGCAGGATCACCCAGCGCCGCATGCCAGATACCACTGTCGACAAAGACCGGCACGACCCCGGCCGCACCATCGGCGATCAACAGTTTCTTCAGCTCCAGCCAGATGCGTTCGGATGACAGCCGCGCCATGCCGCCCTTCAGGGCCTCGCAGGCTTGCAGACCGTCGGCATCGAGAGCACCCACGCCGTAGGCTGCGTGAAAACGAAAAAACCGCATGATCCGGAGATAGTCCTCCGCGATGCGCCTGTGCGCATCGCCAATGAACCGGACTTTGCGGTTGGCCAGGTCTGCCAGCCCGCCCGCATAGTCATGCACCTTGCCATCCGGCGACAACGAGAGCTGGTTGATCGTGAAATCACGCCGGACCGCGTCTTCCTCGAACGTATCGGCAAAAGCCACGACAGCATGCCGTCCATCTGTCTCGACATCGCGCCTGAGCGTGGTCACCTCGAAAGGTGTTTTCGCGACAACAAGCGTGACCGTGCCGTGCGCAATGCCGGTCGGTACGGCCTTGAGCCCGGCGCTGGCGGCACGTAGCATCACCTCGTCCGGTTTCAAAGACGTGGTGAAATCGATGTCTGTGGCGGGAAGACCCAGCAAGGTGTTGCGGATGGCGCCGCCAACGATGCGGGTCTCCGAGCCGCTGCCATTGAGCAGTTTCATCAGCAACGCAACCGGCGGGCGCCCCAGAAGCTCTCCAAAGGCATGTGGCACGCCAGGCATGGCTAATCCGCGAACTTGCCGGGCACGAGCTGGCCGTTTTCGAGATGCGGCGCGACATAAGCGCCCCTGTGGGTTTCGGCCATCTGCCCGGCATAGATGATCGAGGCGATGCCAAGCAGGATGCCCACGACTGTGAGGATGAACTTGCGCCCGGACCAGTGCGCCACATCCAGCGGGTTGCGCTTGGTCAGGACAAGCCAGCCGGCAAAGGCGGCGAAAGGCAGTCCGAACAGCAGGATTTCCTCAATGAGTGTGCGCAGCATCAGACTTTGTCCCCGGTCGCCATCGCTCCGGCCCCGATCAGCCGGTCGTGCAGATTGCGCAAGATGCCAGCTGTCGCGCCCCAGATGTAGCGTTCGCCATAGGCGATAGCATAGTAGCTGCGATATTTCCCTTTCCATTCGCGCCCGTCGCGGCGGTGGTTGGCGGCGTTCATCAGGAACGCCAGCGGAGCCTCGAACACCTCGTCCACTTCGCCAGGGTTCAGCATCAGCTCAAAAGGTTGCGCGATGATGGCCACCACCGGCACGATCCGGTAGCCCGTGCCGGTCAGGTAAGCGTCCAGAAATCCCAGCGGCGTGATACGTGCGCGGTCCAGCCCGATTTCCTCCTCCGTCTCGCGCAAGGCAGCATCCAGCGGCGACGCATCCGTCTCGTCGATCCGGCCGCCCGGAAACGAGATCTGCCCCGAATGGCTTCGCAGGGCCGCGGCGCGCTGGGTGAACAACACGGTTGCGCCATCCGGACGCAGGATGACAGGCACGAGCACAGCCGCTGGTTTCAGCAGCATTTCATCGGGCAGCTCGAAAAGTTCGGGTGACGCGTCCTGATTCTGCAAGTCGAAATCAGAACGTGGACGATGAATGATGTCGCCAAAGGGCGGCACGTCCTGCCGCAGCGCGGAGGGAGCAATCTCGTGAAACTGCCTGATCAGTTCGGGACTCAACGCTGGTCCTCGATCAGGTCAGCGGCCATGACGGCATAGAACACACCACCCGCCCCGATGCCGAACATCTTGTGCTCCCCAAGTTGCCGGGTTTCTCCCAGCGCCATGAGATCATACGTCAGCGCCCGTGTCAGACGCGCCCACAGGTTGCGGCGCACATGGACATATGGACGCACACCGTCCGCTTCGGCGATCTCGAAACGGAGAGAATGACCCGCATCCAGCGTCACAAGATCATCGACACTGGTGCGGAACGAGAGCTGGCGCGCATCGCCATCCCCGTCAACCGCCATCTCGACAGCCTGAAACGGAGCGTCATCGACCGTGATGCCGACCTTCTCCGCAGGCGTGACCAGAAAATACCGCTCCCCCTCACGGACGAGCACCGAGGCAAACAGCTTCACCAGCGCAGGCCGCCCGATGGGCGTGCCGAGATAGAACCACTGCCCGTCACGGGCGATCCGCATGTCAATATCTCCGCAGTATGGCGGATTCCAGCGCTCTACCGGCGGCAAGGCCCGCTGGATGCCCGTCAGGGATTGCATCAGCCGTTCAAGCCCGCCGACTTCGGCGAGGCCTGTGGTTGCGCCCGCTGGTGTGTCCTCTCTCGCCATTGTGATCCTGTTTCCGGTGACGCGCCTTGTCGTCTGGCGATGTTGCCTCTCTACATAGTATCAGTGAACCGTGTTGTGCAGTTGTCATGGAATGTGCCCGGCACGAAACCCGGATGTGAGGTGGCCTGGTGTGACCCGCGCAGTTCCGGGCACCTCCAGTTTCTGGGGAGCATCACCGGCCAGCGCTTGTCGGCAGGGCTATTTGCCCCCACTCTGCCTCATGTCGGCACTAAGTGTGATGCTGCCCCGCCCCGCGATCAAAGGAGAAATGTCCGTTGAGTCCAGCACAAGACAGCACCGCACACGACGCGGTCGATTTCGAGAAAGCCGTGGCTGAAGCCGCCCATGCCGCGCTTGATGTGATCGGCAAGGCCCGCACGGAGATCGGCAAGTCGATCTTCGGCCAGGGCAATGTCGTGGACATGGCGCTGATCACGGTGCTGGCGGGTGGCCATGGCCTTCTGGTTGGGCTGCCGGGCCTCGCCAAGACACGCCTTGTCGAAACCATGGGCACCGTGCTCGGCATCACCGCCCGGCGCGTGCAGTTCACGCCTGATCTGATGCCATCCGACATTCTCGGTTCCGAAGTGCTGGACGAGACACCCGAAGGGCGCCGCCAGTTCCGCTTTGTCAGGGGGCCGATCTTCACCCAGCTTCTGATGGCCGACGAGATCAACCGCGCCTCGCCGCGCACGCAATCCGCGCTTTTGCAGGCCATGCAGGAAAACCACGTGACCATCGCTGGCGAGCGGCATGACCTGCCGCGCCCGTTTCATGTGCTGGCTACGCAGAACCCGATCGAGCAGGAGGGCACCTACCCGCTGCCCGAAGCCCAGCTTGACCGCTTTCTGATGCAGATCGACGTGGGCTATCCGGACCGCGAGGCCGAACGCCGCGTCCTGATCGAGACCACAGGCGCGGAGGCCGCCAAACCTGTCGCCGCCATGACAGTCGAGCAGCTGCAATCCGCCCAGCGCCTTGTTCGCCGTCTGCCCGTGGGCGACAGCGTCGTGGAAGCCATCCTTGATCTGGTGCGCGCCGCCCGCCCTGACGCAACCGACAAGGACATCGCATCGAAACTCGCCTGGGGTGCCGGTCCACGTGCAAGCCAGTCGCTCGCGCTGGCGGTCAGGGCACGCGCCCTTCTGCAGGGCAGGCTCGCACCATCCGTCGATGACGTGGCAGCGCTGGCAGCCCCAATCCTGAAACACCGCATCGCGCTGACATTCGGCGCGCGGGCCGATGGCGAAACCGTTGACGGGGTGATCGACCGCCTTGTCGGCAAACTGGGCTGACGGCCAGGCGCATGGTGAAAACCACCGTTCTTTCAGACGCACAGCGCACACCCGGCGCGCATGACAGCGAGCGGGGCCTTGGCCTCTCGCACCGGCTGCCCCGCATCGCGCTGGAAGCGAGGCGCGTGTCAGCCTTCGTCAATGGTGTGCATGGGCGGCGCAAGTCAGGTCCGGGGGAAACCTTCTGGCAATACCGCATGCTGATGGCTGGCGAGTCCTCCAGCGGGGTCGACTGGCGGCGTTCGGCGCGTGACAACAAGCTCTATGTCCGCGAGCGCGAATGGGAAGCGTCCCACACCATCTGGATGTGGGCCGACCGGTCTGCCTCCATGGGCTATGCCTCGTCCCTGGCGCAGACCTCGAAGGTTGACCGCGCTCTGGTCCTGGCTCTGGCGCTGGCAGATGCGCTGGTGGATGGCGGTGAACGTGTTGGCTTGCTCGGCCTCACACGCCCCATTGCCTCGCGCCGGATCGTCGAGAAGCTGGTGGAGTTCATCGCCGATGACAAGGCTGGCCTCACCGCCGACCTGCCGCCGGCACGCACCATTGGCAGGCTCGATGAGGCCGTGCTTGTCAGCGACTGGCTGACACCGCTCGACAAGGTCATGGCCGCCCTTGGCGTGATCGGCGCAGGCGGCGGGCGTGGCCACTTGGTCATGATCGTCGATCCCGTGGAAGAGACATTTCCCTTTGCCGGGCAGGCGGAACTGCTTGATGTCGAGAGCGATCTCAAGCTCGACATCGGCGATGCGAACGCCTGGGGCAAGGAGTACCGCATCAGGATCGCCGCGCATCGCGATGCGATTTCAGCGGCCTGCCGCAAGCTGGGCTGGACCTTCACCCTGCACCATACAGACCGCAACGCCAGCGAGGCAGCCTTGCGCATCGCCGGTCTGATCAGTTCGGCCCGCGACATGAGAGCGGCATGAGGGAGACAAGCTGATGCTGGGCCTGCCCCTTGCCTTCGCAGCACCTGTCGTGTTGTCGGCGCTCATCGCGCTGCCGGTGCTGTGGTGGCTCTTGCGCGTGACGCCGCCGCGCCCGCAGCGCATTGCCTTCCCGCCGCTGAAGCTGATGGCAGACCTTCTGCCCAAGCGCGAGACACCGGCCCGCACGCCCTGGTGGCTGCTGGCCTTGCGCATGCTGATCGCAGCGCTGGCGATCCTGGCTGTGGCCGGCCCGGTGCTGAATCCCCAACAGGCCAGCGATGCAAGCCGCAAGGATCCCCTCGTGCTGCTGGTGGACAATGGTGCGCCCGCAGCTCGTGACTGGCCTCAGCGGCAGGCGCTGGCTGAAAGCCTGATCGCCGCGGCTGGCCGCGAAGGCCGTGCTGTCGCGTTCGCAGGGCTTGCGGAACCACCTGCGCAGATCGCGCTGATCACGCCTGCAGAAGCGGAAGAACGCCTTCGCGCGCTGCCTTTGCGACCGCACATGCCTGATCGCCGCCT
Organism: Allobosea sp.; assembly: GCA_031375605.1. Classification (GTDB taxonomy): domain Bacteria; phylum Pseudomonadota; class Alphaproteobacteria; order Rhizobiales; family Beijerinckiaceae; genus Allobosea. The sequence goes on from JANMIB010000079.1 coordinate 6,635, forward strand.
TCATCTGAATGACCTCCAATCATTGCTGACAGTCGCACCCAACGCCGACATCGCCTGGATCACCGACGGGGTCAGGATCGAGGCAGATGATGCGTTTGCGCAAAAACTGAAGGAGATGGCCCGCTCTGGCCGCGTCACAGCCCATGCGGCCACGGCACAGAACAAGCTCTTCCTCACCGACATCGAGAACCTGGCCAATGCGCTCACGGTCCGCATCGTGCGGGCTGAAGCGGGAGGCCCTTCCACCGTGAATGTCCGCGCCAGCGACCAGCGCGGCATTGTGGTTGGCGAAACCCAGGCCCTTCTGGGCGGCGAGGCGCGTGAGGCGACAGCCACATTCCAGCTCCCCATCGAGGTCCGCAATGCCGTGACACGCATCGAGATCGTGGGTGAACGCTCGGCAGGATCGGTGCTGCTCGTCGATGACAGCGCCAAGCGCCGACGCGTCGGATTGGTCACGGGTGTGACAGCCGACACGGCACAGCCGCTTCTGTCACCAACTTTTTACCTGTCACGCGCATTGGCACCGTTCGCCGACATCCGCGAACCGCGCGCCGGGGTGTCTGATCCGATCGGCCAGCTGCTTGACCAGAACCTTTCGGTCCTGATGCTGGCCGATGTGGGCGGGCTCGACAAGGAGACCAGCGAACGTATCAGCGCCTTCATGCAGCGCGGAGGCGTTCTGGTCCGCTTCGCCGGCCCGCGCCTTGCCACGGCCAGCGACGATCTGACGCCCGTGCGCCTGCGCCGTGGCGGGCGCAGCCTTGGCGGCGCGCTCTCCTGGGATGCACCAAAGACGCTGGCGCCCTTCTCGCGGGAAGGCCCCTTTGCCGAACTCAGCATCCGCGAGGAGGTCACGGTCACGCGCCAGATCCTTGCCGAGCCTGATGGCGATCTCTCGCGCAAGGTCTGGGCCTCGCTGGCAGACGGCACGCCCATCGTCACGGCCGAGCGGCGCGGGCAAGGTCTCGTCGTGCTGTTCCATGTCACGGCTGATACCACCTGGTCGAGCCTGCCGCTCTCAGGCCTGTTCGTCGACATGCTGAAGCGGATCGTGGCCCTGTCCGGCACGGCTGCCACCGACGCAGGGCAAGCCGGGGAAGCGCGTGTCGAGACTGTCTCGCCCGTCACGGTTCTCGATGGTCAGGGCGTGTTCCGCGCGCCGCCTGCCACCGCCCGGCCTGTACCCCGCACCTATGCCGACAGGGCTGTGTATGCCCATCCACCGGGCTTTTACGGCCCTCGCGGCACCGTTCTGGCTGTCAACACGTTGAAATCCGGAGATCGGCCCGCCCCAATCGACTATGTGGCCGCCGGCATCACGACACGTCTGATCGAGGCGGGCAAGACACGCGATCTGCGCCCGCTTCTCCTTGTGCTGGCCTTGCTTCTGTTGGCGCTCGACACGGTGGCGACACTCATGCTTGGCGGACGTCTCAAGGGTGGGAGGCTTGGCGGACTTGGCCATGCAAGACCGGCTGCCACCGCTGCCATTCTGGGCATCATGGCTATCGTCAGCATGATGCTGCCTCAACCCGCCCACGCCCAGAATGCACCCGCACAGCCCACGGCCACTCCCGTGCCACGCGAGCAGGTTGCAGCTGCCGCCTCCACGCGCCTTGCCTTCGTCATCAGCGGGGACCGCAGGGTCGATGACACCAGCAAGGCAGGGTTGGAAGGCCTCACGACGACGCTCTCGGCCCGCACGGCCCTGGAAGCGGGTGAGCCGGTCGGTGTTGATCCCGCAAAGGACGAACTTGGCCTTTACCCCATTCTTTACTGGCCCATCGTGGCCGGAAAGCCCCTGCCCGCGGCTGACACGATGCGGCGGCTCGATGCCTTCATGAAGGGCGGCGGGTTCGTCATCTTCGACACCCGTGATGCCGATGCCCAACGGCCCGGCCGCACGACGCCGGAAAGTGAATACCTGCGCCAGATGCTGGCCATCGTCGATGTGCCGGAGCTTGAAGTGGTGCCGCGCGACCATGTGCTGACCAAGACCTTCTACCTGATCGAGGGCTTTCCGGGCCGCTATGACCGTGGCGAAACCTGGGTCGAAGTCCTGCCGCCACCCGGTCCTGATGGCCGCGGCCCCGCCCGCGCCAGCGACGGCGTCTCACCGCTGGTCATCACATCCAACGATCTGGCCGCAGCCTGGGCCACGGATCGTCGCGGCGGTGCGCTGTTTCCGCTTCAGGGCTCAAGCCCCCGCCAGCGCGAACTGTCCCTGCGCGGCGGTGTCAATCTCGTGATGTATGCGCTGACCGGCAACTACAAAGCCGATCAGGTGCATGTGCCAGCGCTTCTCGAACGGCTGGGGCAATGAACGATGTATAGCATCAATCTGTCACCGATGGTTCCGCTCTGG
>JANMIB010000086.1:0-4122 GCA_031375605.1 Allobosea sp.
TCACGGCCCTTGTAGATGCGCAGGCCGGGGCGGCTGACACGCTCGATGCGCTCGATGACGGGCTTGCCGGCGTAGTACTTCAGTGCGATTTCGAGTTCGGCCTTGCGGTCGTCGTTGTGCACGGCGTAGCCGTCGATGTAGCCCTCATCCTTCAGCACTTGCGCGATGGCGATCTTCAACTTCGAAGACGGCATCTTGACGGCGGTCTTGTCGACGGCCTGCGCATTGCGGATGCGGGTCAGCATGTCCGCGATGGGATCACTCATGCTCATGAATTTGCTCCTGCTCTTCCGGCCGAATTACCAGCTGGCCTTGACCACGCCGGGAATGTCGCCCTTGAAGGCGAGTTCGCGAATCTTGTTGCGGCCCAGGCCGAACATCTTGAAGGTGCCACGGCCACGACCCGTCAGCGCGCAGCGGTTGCGCAGGCGCGTCGGGTTGGCGTTGCGCGGCAGCTTCTGCAGCTCCAGGCGCGCGACGTAACGCTCTTCGTCGCTGCGCTTGGCGTCGTTCGAGACGGCCTTGAGTTCAGCGTACTTCTTGGCGAACTTGGCGACGAGCTTTTCGCGCTTTTCTTGCCGCTGGATGACGGACAGTTTGGCCATGGCTGGGTCGCCTTTAGTTCTTGAACGGGAACTTGAACGCCGTGAGCAATGCCTTGCACTCGTCGTCGTTCTTCGCGCTGGTGGTGATGCTGATGTTCATGCCCCGGATCACATCGATCTTGTCGTACTCGATCTCCGGGAAGATGATCTGTTCCTTGACGCCGATGTTGTAGTTCCCGCGGCCGTCGAAACTGCGGCCGCTGATGCCGCGGAAGTCGCGCACACGCGGCAGAGCCACGGTGACGAAGCGGTCCAGGAACTCGTACATGCGCACGCCGCGCAGCGTGACCATGGCGCCGATGGCCTGGCCTTCGCGGATCTTGAAACCGGCAATCGGCCGCTTGCTCTTGGTGACAACAGGCTTCTGGCCGGCGATCTTGGTGAGGTCGCCCACGGCGTTGTCCATCACCTTCTTGTCGCTGACGGCTTCAGACACACCCATGTTCAGCGTGATCTTCTGCAGGCGCGGCACCTGCATCACCGAGGTGAAGCCGAACTTGGCCATCAACTCGGGGACGATCTTCTCGCGATAGATGCCCTGCAGGCGCGCCTGCGGAGCCGGGCCTTGATTTGCGGGGCCAGCCTGGGCCGCTGCTTGTTTTTTTGCCATGACCGTTACGCCTTGATCTCTTCGCCGCTGGACTTGAAGACACGGACCTTCTTGCCGTCGGCCAGCAGCTTGATGCCGACGCGGTCGGCCTTGCCGGTGGCGGCGTTGTAGATGGCCACGTTCGACTGGTGGATGGGCATCACCTTGTCGACCACACCACCCGTCGTGCCCTTCAGCGGATTGGGCTTGACGTGCTTCTTGGCGACGTTGACGCCGTCGACGACGATGCGCGCTTCGTCGACGCGCTGCGTCACGGTTCCGCGCTTGCCCTTGTCGCGACCGGTGGTCACGATGACCTGGTCGCCCTTGCGAATCTTGTTCATGCTCTGCGTCCTAACGAATCGGTGCGCCTACAGCACTTCGGGTGCCAGCGACACGATCTTCATGAAGCGCTCGGTGCGCAGCTCGCGCGTCACCGGGCCGAAGATGCGGGTGCCGATGGGCTCAAGCTTGGCATTCAGCAGCACGGCGGCATTGCCGTCGAACTTGATGAGCGAGCCATCCTGGCGGCGCACACCCTTGGCGGTGCGAACGACGACGGCGCTGTAGACCTCGCCCTTCTTCACGCGGCCACGCGGCGCGGCTTCCTTGATGCTGACCTTGATCACGTCACCGATGCCTGCATAGCGGCGCTTGGAGCCGCCGAGCACCTTGATGCACATGACGGACTTGGCGCCCGTGTTGTCGGCCACGTCGAGCCGCGATTGCATTTGGATCATTGTGTCTCCCCAACTTGACCGCTGCGGCTTGGCCGTTGCAATCAGTCTTGGGCCCGTGTATGGGTGGATCCGCTGGCAACCGACTCTGCGAATACAGAACCAGCCGCGAACGGCGAAGCATTCGATTATGGCAGCTCGGCTGATAACCCGTCAAGCTGCCCGCGGGAAAGATGGTCTGTGCGTGCTCAGGCCAGCAGCGTCTTGGCTTGCGTCAGCATCGTGCCAGCGTCGCTGACCTCGAACTTGCCGGGTGCTTCGACATTGAGCGACTTGACCACGCCGTCCACCACCAGCATGGAGTAGCGGTTGGAACGCAGGCCCAGGCCACGCGCCGTCAGGTCCAGCGTGAGCCCGGTGGCTTGAGCGAAGGCGGCGCTGCCGTCGGCCATCATGCGCACCTTGCCGGCGGTCTTCTGCTCGCGGCCCCAGGCGCCCATCACGAAAGCGTCATTGACCGACAGGCACCAGATCTCTTCGACACCGGCTGCCTTCAGCGCGTCGGCCTGTTCCACGTAGCCCGGCACATGCTTGGCCGAGCAGGTGGGCGTGAAGGCACCGGGCAGCGCGAAGATGGCGATCTTCTTGCCGGCCGTGAGCTTCTCGACATCGAAACTGTTCGGCCCCAGCGAGCAGCCATTGCCTTCGACTTCGATGAACTCGTTGAGGGTGCCCGCGGGCAGCTTGTCTCCGACCTTCAGCATGTGTGTTCTCCTGGCGGGAAACGACAAACGACCGGAGCTGGCATCACCAGCATCCGGCCGTTTTTCTTGGTTACCCACTCAACCTCAGGAGAAACGCATGTTGAAAGTTGGCGACAAATTGCCAGAAGGCAGTCTGCAAGAGTTTGTTGAAGTCGAAGGCGAGGGCTGCTCGTTGGGTCCCAATACTTTTGACCTCACCAAGACGACACAAGGAAAAAACATCGCCATCTTTGCATTGCCTGGAGCTTTCACCCCGACCTGCTCTGCCCAGCATGTGCCGGGTTATGTGCAACAGGCTGACGCATTGAGAGCCGTTGGCGTGGACGAGATTTGGTGTGTGTCGGTCAACGACGCGTTTGTCATGGGCGCATGGGCGCGAGACCAAAAAACCGATGGCAAGGTGCGCATGATGGCCGATGGCAGCGCTGATTTCACCAAGGCCGCTGGTTTGACCTTGGATTTGGTCAGTCGTGGTATGGGCGTGCGTTCGCAGCGTTATTCCATGCTCGTCGTGGACGGTGTCGTGAAGACGCTGAACATTGAGGCAGCGGGAAAGTTCGAGGTGAGTGATGCCTCAACCATGTTGACGCAGGCGAAACAGCACCTGACTTGAGTAGAGTGCCAGCGAATCCGTTGATTCGAAGGGTTTCAGCACTGGCGCAAAGAAATATCTTCGAGGTTGTTGACAACGACTCCTCAATCGGGTGATAATCATCGACTTCGCCGGAACTTCTGGCTTACCTTGAATGCGGTGAGCAAAGATACTGGCTCCGCCCCAAGTGGCGCTTGCCTTCAAGCAGGTGTCAACGGGCCCAAGACTGATCGCGATATGTTTGCCTCAGGGCAGGCGTCGAGCGGTGCAAGTTGGGGACTTAAAAATGATTCAAATGCAATCGCGACTTGATGTCGCGGACAACACTGGCGCGAAATCCGTCATGTGCATCAAGGTGCTCGGCGGTTCCAAGCGTCGTTACGCTGGTATTGGTGATGTCATCAAGGTCAGCATCAAAGAAGCTGCGCCGCGTGGCCGCGTCAAAAAGGGCGAGGTATATAGCGCTGTCGTCGTGCGCACTGCCAAAGGTGTTCGTCGTCAAGACGGCTCCTTGGTGAAGTTCGACGGCAATGCGGCGGTCTTGCTTAACGCCAAGTTGGAGCCTATCGGCACCCGCATCTTCGGCCCGGTGACGCGCGAGTTGCGCACCGAGCGTTTCATGAAGATCGTGTCACTGGCACCTGAAGTGCTTTAAGCGCGTCCTCAGTTGGTAACACGCAGGCAATAGCAGGACACAAAGTCATGAACAAAATTCGCAAAGGCGACCAAGTCATCGTGTTGACTGGCCGCGACAAGGGCAAGCGTGGGACAGTGTCCCAGCGCGTCGACGAAGACCGAATCGTGGTGGATGGAATCAACGTGGTGAAAAAGCACGTCAAACCAAACCCGATGAAGGGTACCACAGGTGGCGTGATCGACAAGACCATGTCGATCC
>JANMIB010000135.1:0-8038 GCA_031375605.1 Allobosea sp.
GCACTGATCGCGCCGGGATCATGGTTCAATCGCGATGCTGGCGGGCTTGTCTCCAACTGGAACCTGACAGGCACGGGTGGCACGCTCGGATCATCCTGCACCGGCCCTGTGCCTGCGGGCTTCGTCATTCAGAACATGTCCGGCGCTGGCCAACCTGTGACGGCATTGTGCTCGCTGGCCGCCAATGCGGAGACAGGAGGGCAGACCTGGACGTTGGCCCTCAACAGCGCAGGCGGCGGCGCCTCCGATGCCTTTCAGGAAATCCGCGTGACCAACACGGCGGTCGCCAGCGGGTTTGCCCCGGCGGACTGGTTTGCGTTCGTGCCGGAAATGGACGTGGACGGATCGGCAACGCTGGCCTGCTACCAGACCGGACTGACAGGCACCTCCGGCACCAGCACGTCACGCGGACTGGCCCAGATGGGCATGACCAGCGGGTCGGCCGGCAACGAATACTATCCCGTCAACACCGGCCTCAGCCTCGAGCCTGCCACGATGCCATGGAATGTCGGGGCGGCTACCAACGTGCAGGGATCATTGCGCCTGTTCATGCGCACCGACATTGTCGGCACGGCCACTGTCAGGCTCAAGCGCTGGCGTATTCCGCTCGTCGGCAATCCCTCCGTTGATGCGCCATGGGTGCCGTGACAGGGTGGCAACCTGATCATCAGGACATCGGATGCGGCTCCATTTCGACATGGTCTGCGGCCTCGACGTGCTCCGATGAAATGTTGTATGGCAAGACGAGTTTGAATTTCCATTCACACGCCACGCGCCATTCTGGCATGCGGCATTGCATCAGCCAGTCAAATGCTTGAACCAATGGTGGCCGTGGCCAGCTTCGCAATCGAGGAGGCCGCGGAATTAGCTGCCGGGCAGCGCCTTTATTGCATTGGCGACCTGCATGGGCGGGCAGACCTGCTGGATGCTCTCCTGCAGTGCATCGATCATCATATGAAGATCAAGCCGGTGGACAAGGCTTGTGAAATTCATCTTGGCGACATGGTTGATCGCGGTCCGGACTCGCGGCGTGTGCTGGAGATTCTGTCCGGCAAGCCTGCTGACCGAACGCGCGTGCTGCTGAGAGGCAACCATGAACAGCGGTTGCTGGATCTGCTGGCAAATGCTGATGACTGCGAGCAATGGCTCTACGAAGGGGGATATGAAACGCTGCTCAGCTATGGCGTTCCCAAGGAAATGCTGACGGTTTCAGTCGACTCGCCACGTGTGATCAGGCATCTCCAGCAAGCGATGGGTGCCCATGTCGACCTGCTGCGGACAACGAAGATCTGGCATGAGATCAACGGATTTCTCTTTGTGCATGCTGGCGTGGACCCGTCAAAGAGCTTCGAGGACCAGAGCACCGCTGACATGCTGATGATCCGCGAGCCTTTCCTGTCGCACAGGGCCAGATGGGATTATTGCGTGGTCCACGGGCACACGCCATCTTACAACGTGACGCGCGGACCGCACCGGATCGGCATCGACACGGGCGCCTATGCAACCGGGAAACTGACCTGCCTTGTCCTGGACCCCGAGGGTTCAATGACGATCACGATCACACGGCGCTAGATCATCCCGCGCTGGGATTGAAGCCCTCCCGAGGTGGAAAGATGATCCGGCGACATGCTCTTGGTCACGATCATCCATGGCAGTGGCAATGCTCTGCAAGCGGTCTCGCGTTCAGCCTGATCATGGATCACGCAAGCCGCGGCACACGTCGTGTTGCGGCCTCGGTCACATGAGGCGCGCCGACATTCAAAGGCCCCTCCCTCATCACGGCGGCGAGAGCCAGAACCACAGACGTGATGTTGGCAATGCTGCCAAACGCACTGGACTCCGTCAGGCCATTGAGGATGACGTAACAGCGCAATGATCACGCGCTCACCCCGCACCACGGCAAGCGTGAAACGGGACATGATCGCCAGCAGGAACAGCACCACACCGACAAACCCGGTGGTGAACCACAGTTGCAGGATCATGTTGTGCGCATGCGGCGCGGCGTGGCCCATAAAGCGCTCGTATTGCGGCAAGATGAACACGCTGCTGCCATAGCCCCAGCCGAAAAAAGGACGTTGCCATGACAGGTTTGTCACAACGCTCCAGATCAGCGTGCGGCTCGTGCCAGTCGCCAACTCATCCGCGCGGCCTGATCTCGACAGCGCAATCAGGACATCGTTGCTGAACGGCATGATGGCGAGAAATGCCAGGAAGAGCGCGGCCATGCAGCCAACAAGGATATGCAGGTTCCGGCCTCGCACCAGCATGTGAACACCAATCACCACGAGCGCCACAAGCATGGAGGTCCGGCTGTTGGACAAAAGCAGAGTCAGCCCCAGGATGGCCGTCAACACCCATGGGAGAAACGTCGAAAAGGCGCGAAGCCTGCGCCAGCACAGGACAATGATGATCAGTCCAATGCAACACATGCGCCCGATAGAGTTGGCATTGCCTGTGATGCCGGCGAGGCGGCCTGAAATGACCTGGACGTTCCCCACCCAGACCCGGCTGCGACCCAGCGACGGAACCGCGACATAGACAACAAGCGAGACCAGCGCGACAAGTACGGTGGCCGCCAGGAGAGCCATCAGAACATCTTCGAGACTGAAGCGTGTGGTGATGGATGCAAAGAACAAAAAGAAGGCGACCATGCTGAAGCCCGCAACCACGGCATAGACAGGGTTGGGTGCCAGCACCGTCGTGAACATGATCCAGCAAAACAAGATCGTCCAGAGCAACCTTTCGCCTGAAAGGATTGTGGACAACGTCGCACTCAGCCGGGACACGGCGATCATGGTCAGCAAGGCCCATGTGCCGACTTTCAGCAAAATCTGGAAATCGATCGATTTGTCGGAATAACTCCGGACTCGAAACAGCTGATCAGGTTGATCAGAACCATGATCCCCGCCCACAGGATGAACGTCGGAAAGTGGGCATCGAAACGACCGCCATAGACAGAATGGAGCAGCCAAGGGCCTGCCATCAGGATCGGCAGGATCACCGCTCCCGTGATCGCAGCCTGCTTGGCCAAGGCCAGACCATAGGCCCAGCCTGTCGCCTTGCTGGCTGCGTGCACCGCATGAAACCGTGTCCGGTCCACAATCTCAAGACTCCGCACGATGATCTGCATGGGCTGGTACAGCGTCCGCATGGCTGCGAAGGCAGCTGTCGCGGTCGGAGTTGACAGTGCGGCTAGCGCAAAGACCGGGGCGTTGCTGCAGGCCCCGGCCCCGAAGAACTGCGCAAATGCCGGCATCGCATAATGTGGCACGCCCAAGCGCAGCGCCCTCAAGCCCATGACCGGTGCCGGAATTGCAACAGAGCCGACGGCGACGGCCAGCTTCAGCGCACCGGTCAGAGCCAACCCCACCATGAACACATCATAACCGATCAGTCCGGCGTGGGTGCCACCGCACAAAACCACAACACCTGCTGCGGCGGCGAAACCCAGCACGGCCAGCCGCGCGTGCAGGCCCAGCTTGATCAGCATCACACGCTCGAATTCTGCGCTGGCAACCAGAAGGAACAAGGCCGGTGCCGCCTTGGCGGCAACCCACCACAGTGCCTCGCCAGTGTAGAGCGCAACCGCAACCAGGCACGCCACGCTCGCAAGAGCCAGCATACCCAACATCAACAGATGCACGGCACAAAGCGCCGCTGCGCGCCGGACGAATTTTTCGCGCGGCCAGATGGCTGATGGCGTCACCAGACCGACCCGCATCAGCACCTGGCAAGCAAACGCCGCTGAAAGAGCCGTGCCATAGCCTGCTGCAGCATCCGGCCCCATGGAGCGCACCAAGGTCATGAAAATCAGGAAATTCGCAGCTGCCAGCAATCCGGATTCGACAAGCGAGAGCACCTTGGGGGCCCTGATTGCCTGCATGGGTGTCATGGTTTTGTCTTGTCCTGTTGCGCCTCTCCTGAGTGGAAGAACGCCTGATTGGCCTCAATGACGACAGGGAAATGGTATTCGCGGATATCGATGTCGGATTTTTTCACGCGTGCAGGTATGCCGACAGCAAGCGAGCGAGGCGGAATGTCGGTCGTCACGACGGCATTCGCCCCGATGACGCTGCCGCTTCCGATGCGGACCGCGCCGACAAGAACCGCCCCTGTGTGAATGATGCAGTCATCCTCCACAATGGGAGCGCCCGGTTTTGGCCATCCGGCAACAAAAACAACGCCCACACCGAGCGTCACCCGTGCTCCAAGTTCGGAGTCGCGCGTAATCAGCGTGAAGAGGCCGCTATGGGCGAAATGGGCCGTGGGATGCACCCTGGCACCACCGGGAATGCTTGTCTGAAACACGATTCTCATGCCGATATCGATAATCTTGGAAACAGGCCTCATCCTGTTCCTGTAGAAAAAATTCGAAATCTTGTGCAATCGGACAATGGGTTGCATGGAGCCATATCCTGCTGTGATCTGCCGCGGTTGACATCCACACAGCCTGTCCAACGTCTGAAGCATACGGTCAACTGGTCTTACCCCGAAAGAGTGGACCGGATGAAGCTGCTTTTCGCTCCATTCCGGCGGGGCTTAATGGTCTGCTCCCGGCTTCAGTTGACCAGCGCGGTCGCAAGCCAGGGCACGGCCGCGATCATCAGGAGCGCCACCAGCATGACGCCGACAAAGGGGAGAGAACCGGCAAAGATCTCCTCGATGCCAACCGATTTGTCGGCAAGAGTGGCTTTGACCGTGAACACCGAGATCCCGAACGGCGGCGTGAGCAGTCCGGCCTCCACCGCGATGATGGTGATGATGCCGAAATGGATCAGATCAAAACCGAATCCTGTCGCGATTGGCGCGGCAATCGGCACCATGATCAGGAGGATCGACGATGAATCCAGCAGCATGCCCAGCAGCAGGATGATGACGACATAGACCAGCAGGAAGCCATAGGCACCCAGCCCCAGCGTCGTCACCATGTCGCCGATGGCGTTGGGCAGGCCAGCCAGCGAGAGCATTCGCGAATAGAGCCCCGCCGCGATCAGCAGAAACAGGATCGACACCGAAACATGGCCCGTTTCGGTTAGGATGCGCCAGAGCTTCGGCCAGTCGAGCCGCCGCCGCACAACAGCAATCATCAACGCGCCGAACGCACCCACTGCACCCGCTTCGGTGGGTGTGAAATACCCGGTGTAGAGCCCACCCATGATCAGGGCGACAAGAGCCATGATCGGGAGGGATTTCTCCATCATCTCACCGCGGCTCATGGTCGGCGCGGCATTGGCCAGCGCACGACTGAGCGACGGGTCTTTCATCACTTTGTGCGGGAAATAAGCGGCCATCACGAAGATCAGCACGGCAAAACCGACGGCGATCAGCACGCCGGGAATGACACCCGCAAGGAACATCTTGCCGATGGAGACCTCTGCCAGCACGCCATAGATGATCATCAGCAACGACGGCGGAATCAGCATGCCGAGGATCGACGAGCCGGCGACAGTGCCTGTGGCAAAGCGCATCGTGTAGCCATGACGGATCATTTCGGGCACCGCCACCTTGGTGAACACGGCGGCTGAGGCAATCGACACACCGGTGACAGCCGCGAAGACGGCGTTGGCGGCCACGGTTGCCATGCCAAGCCCGCCACGCACACGGCGCAGCAGCTCTTGCGCCACATCGAACGTATCCTTGCCGACATTCGACACCGAGACCAGGAGCCCCATGAGCACGAACAGCGGTATGGTCGCGAACAGATAATCCTGAATGCCGGAATAAGCGGTGATCGCCGTCATCCGGAAGGCGAGCTCCATGTTGTCGCGGATCAGCCAGATGCCAATGGCCCCCAGTGAAAACAGCACGAGGCCGATGTGCATGCCGAGCACGATCAGCACGATCAGTGCGGCAATGAGAAAAAACCCGACGGTGATCGGTTCCATCAGCGCGCTCCCTCATGTGCGGGCTTGCCGATCCGGGCCATCTCCTGAAAGCCCTGCACGGCAAACACCAGCGCGGTCAGCACCGAACCGCCCATGATGACCGCGCGCAATGGCCAGGTCCGGATCGTGAAGATGCCCTGCACGCCGAAGAATTCATTGCCCGTGTAGGCGATCATCATCGGCTTCCAGGTCGAATAGGCAATGAGGAGCATGACAACGCAGCCGACAAACAGGAAAAACGCCTCGATGGCCCGACCGACAGAGGGGCTTCTCTTGAGGATCATGTCGATCAGGAAATCGGCGCGCGTCATGCGCTTGTCGTGAACGGCAGAGGCAAGTTGCAGGAAGACAATGGCGACGATGGAATGTGCCGCGATCTCCGCCACACCTGTGATGGGCAAGGAAAAGAAGCTGCGCCCGATCACGTCCGCCACGATCAGGAACATCAAACCGAAGGTCCATGTCGTGCCGATGGCCGCGATAATGTTTGAAAAGCCACCGAGGAGATCGAGCGGTTTTTTCGGGCCGCCCGCCTCGATGGCGGCAAGATCGGAGTTTTCAGACATGGGCGGGCTTTCAGGAAAATGGGCAATTCAGGTGTCATCCCCGGCGGCCAGAATGGCCGGGAAGGGGATCCACTTTTGGGCGCGAACAGGGCTCCCCTTCCCGCGCCTTTGGCGCGCCGGGGATGACACCGGGAATTGGAAGCCGCTCAGGCTTCCTGGTCCCAGGCGCGTGGCGGTGTGAAGCCCGTGCCGCGCAGCGTGGTAAAATACGATTTCATCATGTCGCGCGCTGCCGGACCGGAGGTATCAGCCCAGGTCTTGCCGATGTTGGGCAGACCCTTGATCCAGCGATCACGGTCGGCGGCAGGCAGCGTCGAGACGATGGCGCCCTTGGAAACCATTTCCGCTTCGGACGATGCGATGCGGCTTGATACGTTGGTGATGTGCGCGGCGGTGGCCGCCTTGCCGCCTGATCGGATGGCGTCCTGCACCACTTTCGGAAATTTCAGCATCCGGTCGCGATTGACGCCGATACCACCGACATACATCGAGCCAAGATCGACCTTGGTGATGTACTTTGCCACCTCGAAAACGCGCGTGGGCAGGATGCCGACGAAGAATGACACAGCACCATCGGATACACCGGTCTGGATGTCGGTGTAGTAGGTGGTCAGCGCGCCATCAACCGGAGTTGCGCCCGTGCCGTTCAGCCAGTTGGCGGAAGTGCCAGGCGCACTCAGCTTCTTGTTCTTCAGGTCATCCAGCGAATTGACCGGGAACTTGGTCCAAAGGTGATAGGTGTCGGTGACGAACGAGCCGACCGAGATCATGTTGAGCTTGGCCCAGCTCTCAGTCAGCGCAGGCAGCGTCTCATTCAGCCGCTCGAAGGCATTGGCCACCATGCCGTGATCGCCGCCCGAGAAGGGCGTGAAATAGGTCAAGTTCTGGAGCGGCATGGTCGAGCTCTCCCAGAGAGTGCCGACAAAGCCGATGTCGACAAGATTGTCGCGCACGGCCTCCATCGTGTCCTGGAACTTGTAGAGCGTGCCGCCATAGGCTTCGCGCCAGGTCACCTTGTGGGTGTTGCCGTTGTCGCGCAGGAACTTGTCGACCTCCGGCTGCATCACCTCCTTCATCATCGAGACCCACATGTTCTGCACGGGGTGGCTCGCGCCGATCTGGATGGTGAGCGCCGATTGCGCGCTGGCGCGGATGTTGAAGAGCGGGATGGCGGCGGTGCCTGCAGCTCCAGCCAAGAGTGTGCGGCGTGTCAGCTTGGTCCGAGTGAGTTCAGTCATGGTGTTTCCTCCAGGAAATGGGCCGCTTTGCACGGTCCCTGTTTTGATTGCCCGCTATTCATTTGCAGTGTTCAATATCGTTTCAATGCGCGCAAGATACGATCTGGCGTGAAAGGCTGTGCGAACACCTTGGCCTCGAATGGCCTCAGCGCATCGTTGATGGCATTCATGATAGCCGCGGGTGCACCTGCCGTGCCAGCCTCGCCAGCGCCGCAGGCACCGCCGCAATCCCGCTGTTCAACATCCGCGCCAGCGCGCAATCGGCGCTCACGATCCAGATCGGCGCGAGCCACCCCGTGCAGAACATGTGGGTCTCGATGATGAAGGAGGTGATGCAGCCGGAGGTCGA
>JANMIB010000136.1:0-3864 GCA_031375605.1 Allobosea sp.
TGTGTGGCGTACGTTTCGCTGCGGGGAGGCAAGATAGGCCTGTGCCTCGGCCGGAATGGGCATCACACTTGCCGCAGTCGCCAGCGCAAGCACGGACACAAAAGCAGACAAGCCTCCAGAGAGGCCCAACACAACATCACGCATACGCAACACCCGCCAACTGAACTCGACAACACTTAGACTGCGCCCAGCCACTCAATGGATGGTAAACAGATGGGTTGTTGAAGGTATTCGGGATTCACCACGCCTGTTTTCTGTCTGGTATGGTTACTGCCGTACCCATGAGCGCAGTTAACAATGTCTCACGCAGCAAAACCCGTGGTGTCAGTGCACGGGCTAGATCATCATGTTTTAGAGCATTGTCTTTGCACAAAACCGGTACCCGCTTTTGTGCGCAATGCTCTTGGGCAAGCCATTCTATGCCTGTCAAATACAAAACCAGACTGGTTGTGACACCAGCCTGGCTTGAAGAGTTTGGCAATGTGCTGACGTGCCATGCCTGCGGATTTCGCAGGATTGCAGGCAGCGGAGAATTTTCAGATGATCAACTGGGCCGCGCCCTGACGCGGTCCGGACCTGTTGTCTTGTTTCAGCGACCGCGCTTGCGCTTCTGGCCAAGGCCCATCTGCTTGGCGAGCTGTGAACGTGCTTCGGCATAATTCGGGGCAACCATCGGGTAGTCCTGGGGAAGACCCCATTTCTCGCGGTATTGCTCCGGTGACATGTTGTAGGCGGTGCGCAGATGCCGCTTCAATGACTTGAACTTCTTTCCGTCCTCAAGACAGATGATGTAGTCATTGGTGATCGACTTCTTCACTGGGACTGCAGGCTTGGCAGGCTCGGACACAACAGGAATATCCTGACCAGCCGAGACCCTCATGAGGGCAGAGTGAATATCGCTGATAAGTGATGGAAGTTCGGCAGACGAAACAGTGTTGTTCGCGACATAGGCTGACACTATGTCTGCAGTGAGTTCGATATAGTTCGGAATCCCCGAATCGGACATTTATTCTCTCCAAATTTACAAACGGTGTTCTTGACAGGAAAAATCGCGAAAACGCTTCATGCTTCGATGTCAAAAGCAATCAAGAGGCCTTGCATCGCCCGCAAACACACACATACTTTGCTAAACCAGAAGTACGCATCGCCTCACAGATAAGTGCATATGTCCTTACTATCAAGTAAAAACTGTCAAGCAGTTACAAGTCAAAGCAAATGAATTTTGCCTTGAGGTGTCATTCAAGCGGCCCGGTTGCAAGCACACGATCTGATACGCCCTTCGGAAAAAGATAGGATATTGCGAAAATAATCTTCCGCTATGTTGTTGAACGTTGCACGGTTCGTAATCACGCTTTTTTATGCCATTTTTGGTATTTAATCCCTTCATTTGCAGCAAGTGCCGGAAGCCACGCGCAGATTGAACGCGCAATAAGGCTCACAGTGAGCTTGCATACGAATGCCAAGACAATACTGAAAAATACCGAGCTTGATCTGATGCGTCGTTCTCGCGTGGCTCGTACATATTTTCCGAACGTATCTGGTTGGACATGCAGCTCGCTGACATGCGATTGAAAGAAGGCTTCAACAGAACCAACCGTTCGGACACATCAACAAGATGATCATGACTGCTTCTCAGCGCGCCAGGCCAGACCGCCACGCTCCCCCGGTCGCGAAACAGATTCCGGTGACGCACACAGCCCACGGACTGAGCTGGGCCGACGAGTACGCCTGGATCAGGGCCGAGAACTGGCAGGAGGTGCTGCGGGATCCGAAAGCGCTGCCACCAGCCATCGACAAGCTCATGCGGGCTGAAAACCGCCATGCCAAGTCCCTGATGAAGGACACGGAAACGCTGCAGAAGCTGCTCGTGGCGGAAATGCGGGCCCGCATCAAGGAAGATGACGTCGCGCCTCCTTCCAAGGACGGGCCGTTTGCCTATTACAGCCGCTACAACCGCGGCGGGGAGCATCCGCTGATCTGCCGCAAGCCCCGTGAGGGAGGCAAGGAAGAGAAACTGCTCGATGCGCACAAGCTGTCGCGCGGCAAGGATTTCTTCGATCTGGGCAGCGCGGCTCATTCACCGGACCACAAGCTCCTGGCATGGAGCAGCGACGATGCAGGCTCGGAACTCTACACCATCAAGACCAGGAGCATCGCGACCGGACAAGACCTCGACGAGGTCGTGACCGAGACCACCGGCGAGATGATCTGGGCAACTCATTCTGGCAGCTTTTTTTATGTGAGAGTTGACGCGAACCACAGACCATCACGGGTGTATCGCCACGTGCTGGGCACAGCGCAATCTGATGATGTCCTGGTGCATGAAGAGCTTGATGCCGGAATGTTCGTCTCGATCAGCGAAACGCAGTCGGGGCACTATCTGCTGATCGATGTCGGCGACCATGAAACGTCCGAGGTGCGAATTGTCGATCTGCAAAAGCCGGATATCCCTGTCCGTCTGGTTCATCCGCGCCAGACCGGGCTGCGCTACGACATCGAACATCACGGCGATCATTTCATAATCCTGACCAATGCCGATGGCGCAGAGGATTTCAAGATCATGACGGCCCCTGTGGCCTCACCGGAGAGGAACCACTGGACCGATCTGGTGCCCTATCGCCAGGGCTGCATGATCATCAGCCATGTCTGCCTGAAAGGCCGGCTCGTGCGCATGGAGCGGGAGAATTCCCTGCCGCGCATCGTCATCCGCGATCTGGACAGTGGCGAGGAGAGCGCCATCGCCTTTGACGAGGAGGCCTTCGGGCTGGGCATGGATGCGGGGCTGGAATTCGACACCGACTGGCTCAGGTTCACCTTTGCCTCGATGGCACGGCCCGCCGAAACATATGACTACAACATGGCGACACGCGAACGCATCCTGATCAAGACACAGGAGGTGCCTTCCGGGCACAACATCGCGGACTACAAGGTCCGGCGCGTGTTCGCGACGGCGCACGACGGCGCGGTCATTCCGGTGTCGCTCCTGCACCGGGCCGATCTTGATCTTGATGGCACGCCGCCCTGCCTGCTCTATGGCTACGGCTCTTACGGATCGTCGATGTCGGCCTCGTTCCGGGTCAGGCCACTCTCGCTCGTGGATCGCGGGTTCGTCTATGCCATCGCCCATGTGCGCGGGGGCACTGAGAAAGGCTGGAACTGGTATCAGGACGGCAAACTGGGCAGGAAGACCAACACCTTCACCGATTTCATCTCGGTCGGAGAGGAATTGATCCGGCTTGGCTACACGGGCAAAGGGCGGATCGTGGCAGAAGGTGGCAGCGCAGGCGGCCTCCTGATGGGGGCCGTGGCCAATCTTGCACCTGATCTGTTTGCAGGGATCATTGCCGATGTCCCGTTTGTCGATGTGCTCAACACCATCATGGATGCAAGCATGCCGCTGACCCCGCCCGAATGGCCGGAATGGGGCAACCCGATCACCGATCCGGAGGCGTTCCGCACGATCCTCGGCTATTCGCCCTATGAGAATGTCAGCCCGCAGGCCTATCCCCCAATCCTGGCGATCGCCGGCCTGACAGACCCGCGCGTCACCTACTGGGAGCCTGCGAAATGGGTGCAGCACCTCAGGGCACGCATGACCGGCGGCGGACCGGTGATGATGCACATCAACATGTCTGCCGGGCATGGCGGATCAGCCGGCAGGTTCGACTCCCTCAAGGAAACAGCACTGGCCTATGCCTTTGCCATCAAGGCTGCCAATGGCTTCCGGTCCATCGGCGAAGGCACCTCCTGATGAAGCTGGGCCGACGCCACTCGCAACTGCTGATTGTCGATGTGCAGGAGCGGCTTCAGCCAGCCTTGCTGAGGCCGGAGCTGATGTTGCGCCATATCGGCCTGCTTGTGGCC
>JANMIB010000268.1:0-7688 GCA_031375605.1 Allobosea sp.
GGAATAGCATTGACCGGCGCTTTCGGATCACCCGTCTCGAATGCCAGAACCTCGAAGTTGCACCAGCCATAGACCTTCTCGGCCCCGGTCAGGCCCGGCTCGCCCCACCACGGCTCGATGGCCGGACCATCCGCGCCGCCATCAACTTCCAGGCCTTCAAGTGCCTTGCGCGCCGCTGGCGGGATGCCATGCTTCGGAACAAGTTCAGGAATACGGATTTGCCCGTTGGCTCCGACAATGTGCGTGATCGCATGCGCAAGGATGATGCCGGGGTTGGAAATCAGCCCGCCCCAGTTGCCCGAATGATGGCCGCCAGCCCGTGCATTGACGGTCAGGTCGAGCGCCAGGGCCCCGCGCGCACCCAGAAAGATCGTTGGGCGATCAGCCGAGAGGCGCGGACCGTCCGAAGCGATCAGGATGTCAGCCCTAAAGGCATCTGCATGCTCGGTGCACAATTCCCGAAGGCCGGGCGAGCCGGTTTCCTCGCCCATCTCGATCAGGTAGCGCGCGTTGAAGCCAAGCTTGCCGCGTGGCTTGAGCACAGCCGCCATCGCTGCCATGTTGACGCTGTGCTGGCCCTTGTTGTCGGCGACGCCGCGCCCGTACCAGCGCCCATACCGCTCTGTCAGCGTCCACGGTGACAGCCCATCCTTCCAGCGGCCCTCCATGCCCAGCACCGTGTCGCCATGGCCATAGCCAAACACGGTCAGCGCGCCAGGCTGTTCGATGCGCTCGGCCAGCAGGAAAGGAGCTTTTGCACGCGGATGGTCCAGGACGCGGCAGGTGAAACCCATGGCGGCGAAGGCCGGGATCATCTCGCCATCGATATAGGCTTTCAAGGCGTGGCCAGCCGCCGGATTCTGGCTTTCGGTCGGGATGGCAATGCGGCGCGCGAGATCACGCCTGAAAGAACCATCATCAAAGTGCGCGGTGGCAGCTGCAATGGCCGCAGATCTGGCAGGATTTGTCATGATCAACCAAGGGGTTCCACATCGACCTTCACGTCGATGGACTGGCCGCCGGAGCCGACGATCACGCCATCCAGAGGCGAGACATCGGCATAGTCGCGCCCCCGTGCCACGACGATATGGTCATTCTCGGCAAAGATGTCATTGGTCGGGTCAAGACCAACCCAGCCCAGCCCGTGCCCGCACCAGACCGACACCCACGCATGGGTTGCATCAGCACCTTCAAGCCGTTTCTTTCCCGGCGGCGGGATGGTTCTGAGATAACCGCTGACATAGGCAGCGGGCAGACCCAAGCCACGCAGGCCCGAAATCATCACATGTGCAAAATCCTGGCAGACCCCGCGCCGGTTTTCCAGCGCCTGCGCCAGCGGCGTCGAGACGACCGTCGCCTTCGGATCATAGATAAAGTCAGACTTCATCCTGTGCATCAGGTTGGTGATGCCGTCCAGCACGGCGCGGCCCGGCGGAAAGCTGGGCA
This sequence comes from Allobosea sp., assembly GCA_031375605.1. GTDB lineage: Bacteria > Pseudomonadota > Alphaproteobacteria > Rhizobiales > Beijerinckiaceae > Allobosea. The sequence continues at coordinate 1,447 of JANMIB010000268.1, forward strand.
TGGCATAGGCCACGGCTGTCGGCTCGATGGGCACAAGCCTGCTCTGGAACAGGAAGTGCACAGGCGAGGACGGATCGAGGCTGACACTGTCGGCGGCCTCGTCGCGGATCATTTCCCAAGATTGCGACACATCCAGCCCGACCAGCCCCGGCTGTATCACCTCGACCAGCGATGTGACCGACACGGTCAGCGCCTTGTGCGGTTTCTCGATGGTGACCGAAGCCACGCGGTTGCCGAAAAAGCAGATGCTGTCACGCCGTTCGGTGGCATGGGGTGTGATGCTGAGGGCGCTCGACATCACGGTCTGGCCCGGCTCGATGCGCGGAAACATGCGCAGCACGCAGCGCGCGAACGGCACGGCTGAGTTGTAGGTGTAGGTGGTGATATGCCGGATGTTGTAAAGCACGTGACGTCAGCTTTTCGGGCTTGGAGCATCAACCCCGGACTGAAGGAAATAGCGACTCGCGACCGCTTCGGACAAGCCCATGAGCCGCTGTTCCACGGTCAGGATGAAAGCGCGATCGACCTGATCGGTACGTGATGTGGCCACATCCGCCGCCAGCTTCAGCGAGAGGCGGCGCGGCAGTTCCATCAGCCCGTCATCGCGCATTGATGGCAGCGCCGCCACCTCGGCATCCAGCCGCCCGATCTGGAAAGCCACCGAACGCGGGTTGTATTCGTCGAACAGGACCATGTCGATCACCGGATGGAAGGCAAGACCCACAAGATAGCGCGAGCGGTAGGTGATCTGGGAATCAATCAGGTCAAGCAGCACATCAAGGTGCTCTGCCGGGGCTGACTGGTCACCGAACTGCCGGGCAAACCGGCAGGTGGTGATGGCCCGCTCGACACGGCGGCCGATTTCGAGAAAGCGCCAACCCGCACCGCGGTTCATGTTCTCTTCGGCCAGTCCCGAGAAGGCAGCCAGGGCGCGCAGCGCGCGGTCAGCGGTCTCATAGCCCTCCCCTTCGGTCGGCAGATCAGCTGTGTCGCGCTCCAGCCTGAGGGTCAGATCGCCGATCAGCCGCCACGCATCGACAGACAGCCGCTCGCGCGTGACAGAGGCCGTGCGCTTGGCTTCGCGGATGCAGGCTGCGGCAGAGCCATAATGATCAAGCCCGTGCAGCGCCGCGAAAGCCTGCCGCAAGGCTGGCGTGCGCCCGCCTGGAGCTGCGCCCCACGCGACAAGCATGCCGCTGAGGCGCCTCACGGCGTCCTGTTGGCCGGGCATGCGGCTGTCGGCATCGATCATGCGGCCCAGAAGCGTGCGCGTGAGCCTGAGCACGCCTTCGGCACGCTCAAGATAGCGCCCCAGCCAGAACAGGTTGTCCGCCACGCGGCTTGGCAGATTGCCGACAACGCGGCGGATCTGGATCTGGTCCGGCGGAGGCAGCAATGTGACCTGCTCGACAGGTTTCTCCGACAAGACCCAGACATCGGATGATCGCGCGCCCTCGCGCATGGACACGGCGCGCGCATCCAGCCTGTCAGAGGTGCGGCAGAACCCGCCGGGCATGACCCGCCAGCCATCAGGCGTGGCCGTGGCATAGACCCTGAGCGCGAACGGGCGCGGCTCCAGCGTGCCATCGGCACGCAGCACCGGCATGGTCGAAATCTTGACCACCTCCTGCCCGACATAATCAACGCCGCGCGTCTGGATCGCGGCAATCATCTCGGCGCGAGACTCGGAACCCTGCTCGGACATGATCAGCGGCTCGCCGTCACTGGCACCGCGAATGTCGGCGCGGAAGGCCGATGCAATGGCCATGTCGTCGATGCGGTCCATCACCGTCTTGCGTTCACGCGGCTGACCACACCACCAGGTCGCGATGTTGGGCAAGAGCAGATCCTGCCCCAGCACCTTGCGGCTGAGCTTCGGCAGAAAGCTCATCAGCGCCCGGCTTTCGACAACACCAGAACCCGGCCCGTTGGCGACAACCACATTTTCTTGGCGGATGGCATGCAGAAGCCCGGCAACACCGAGGCGCGAGGACGCATTCAGCTCCATCGGATCGGTGAAATCACCATCCACCCTGCGCCAGATGACATCTGCTCGCTTGAGGCCCGCAATGGTGCGGACATGCACCATGTTGTTGCGCATCACGAGATCGCCGCCCTCGACGAGCAGAAAGCCGAGATAGCGGGCGAGATAGGCTTGCTCGAAATAGCTTTCGCTGAGGGGGCCGGGCGTCAGCAGGCAGATGCGCGGATCAGACCGGCGCGCTCCGGACACCAGCCCGGCGCGAAAACCCTGAAAGAAGCTGGCCAGCCGCTCGACATTCAAGGCTCGGTAAAGGTCGGGGAAGGCCCTCGCCATGGCAAGGCGGTTCTCCAGCGCATAGCCGGCACCTGATGGTGCCTGCGTGCGATCCCCCAGAACCCACCACTTGCCATCGGGTCCGCGGCCCAGATCGCAGGCATACATCTGCAGATGCTGGCCACCGGGCACCGCCGCCCCGTGCAGCGGGCGCAGATAATCAGGGCTGCCCGTGACAGCGGCGGCAGGCAGGGCACCTTCTGAAATCAGCCGGGCAGGTCCGTAAATATCCCGCAAAACCGCTTCTAGCAGGCCGGCACGCTGGGCAACGCCTGCCTCTATGGTCCGCCACTCGTCTTCGGGGATCGGCAAAGGCATGTGGCTCATGGGCCATGAGCGCTCGCCCGACAGCATGTCATCCAGACCGACTTCGTCGCGGATGCGATAGGAGACACCGGCATCGCTCAGGTGACGGTCAGCCAATGCCGTCCGCCTGGTCAATTCACCCGGTGCGAAATTGGTCCATTCATCCAGCAGTGCATCCCATTGCGGGCGGATGTCACCGTCGGGCGTGAGCAGTTCGTCGTGAACGCCTGCAAGAGGGCGATAGTTTGCCAGCAGGCGCTCCCGGCGGTCGGATTTGGTGCGCTGCGACTCGAGCTGGCGGGAATTTGGCATGCCGGATCAAGTCCCTATCGGGCGGCGCAGATCAAGCGTCAACGGGAACTCGCCTGTGATTTCCACGGGAGGAGGCATGAACTGGCCGGGTGTGTGGCCGATATTCTCGAAACGGGCCAGCCGCCGGGCCTCTGCCTCATAGGAGTTGACCGGCAGCGTATCATAGCTGCGCCCCCCCGGATGGGCAGCATGATAGACACAGCCGCCGAGCGAACGGCCAGCCCAAGTGTCCACGATGTCAAAGGTCAGCGGGACATGGACCGGGATGACCGGATGCAGACCTGCCGATGGTTGCCACGCCTTGTAGCGCACCCCTGCCGCATGCACGCCGCCGCGCACATCGACCAGCGGCACGCGCCTGCCATTGCAGGTGATGACATGGCGACCCGGCACCAGCCCGGTTGTCTTGACCTGCAGTCTCTCGACGGACGAATCGACATAGCGCACCGTGCCGCCGATCGCACCTGTCTCGCCCATGACGTGCCATGGTTCCAGCGCCTGCCGGATTTCCAGCGTCACCCCGCCATGCTCGACCTCGCCATAGAACGGGAAGCGGAACTCGTGCTGGGCCTGGAACCAGACCGGATCAAACGCATAGCCAGCACGGTTCAGATCAGCCAGAACATCGTGGAAATCCGCCTTGACGAACTCCGGCAGCATGAAACGGTCATGCAGAGACGTTCCCCAGCGCACCAGCTTGCCAACCTGCGGCTCACGCCAGAACCAGGCCACAAGCGCACGGACCAAAAGCTGCTGCGCCAACGACATGCGCGCATCCGGCGGCATCTCGAAAGAACGGAACTCGACCAGCCCGAGCCTGCCTGTCGGGCCGTCGGGTGAATACAGCTTGTCGATGCAGATTTCGGCCCGGTGCGTGTTGCCGGTCACGTCGATCAGGAGATTGCGGAACAGCCGGTCGACCATCCAGGGCGCAACATGACCCTGGCCGGGCGCCGGCACATGCGCCATGGCGATCTCAAGCTCATAAAGGCCATCATGCCGCGCTTCATCGACACGCGGGGCCTGGCTTGTCGGGCCAATGAACATGCCCGAAAACATATAGGATAGCGACGGGTGGCGCTGCCAGTAGAGCACAAGTGACTTGAGCAGATCCGGGCGGCGCAGGAACGGGCTGTCGGGCGGTGTCGCGCCTCCGATCACCACATGGTTGCCGCCGCCTGTGCCGGTGTGGCGGCCATCGACCATGAACTTGTCACAGCCGAGCCGGGTGTGGAACGCGTCCTCGTAAATGCCCTTGGTGATCGACACGGCCTGTGCCCACGTTGCCGCGGGCTGGACGTTGACCTCGATCACACCCGGATCAGGCGTGACCTTGATCACCTCGATGCGCGGATCGTAGGGCGGCGCGTAACCTTCGATATGGACCGGCGTGCCGGTGGCTTTCGCGGCAGCCTCAATGGCGGCGAGCAGATCAAGATAGTCCTCGACCTTCTCGACCGGCGGCATGAACACGCACGGAATACCATCACGCACCTCGACGCTGATGGCTGTGCGGACACTGGTCGCCTCCAGATCCTGCTCGACACGGTCCTGGCGCTGCACATCGCGCGCGGCCGATGCGATGAAGCTGAGGGCGGCGCCCTCCTCCGGCGACTGACCGCCGACGATCCTGAGACCGTGATCGGGATCAGACAAAGGAAGCGGCGCGCGAGCCTCCATCGGGTCTTGCGGGTGGATATGCGGATAGGCGGAGGGCGGCACCCAAGGCAGGGAGCCAAGCGGCAGACGATAGCCCACCGGCGAGTCGCCCGGCACCAGAAACAGCTTGCCGCGCCTCAAACCCCAGCGTTCCGAGCGCCAGCGGCGGTCCGATGCCGCAGCCTGCCAGCGCTGCACTGGCAGCACATAGCCCGAGGCGGCATTCAACCCACGCTCGAAGGTGCGCACCATGCGGGCGCGCTCCTCAGGGTCAGACAGCTTGGGGTCGAGCGGATCGACATTGGGCGGCAACTGCCCTTCCTTGACCAGCCAGTGCGCCGGATCTTCAAAGGCGGGCAGCACGAAATCTGTCTCGATGCCGAGATGCCTGGCCACATGGAGCGCGATCTCTTGTGCAGGGCCTGCTTCAGCGGTTGCCTTCTGCGGCTTTTTTGGTTCGGGCGCGATCAGGCTCATGTCATTCCAGATCGGCTGGCCGTCCTTGCGCCAATACAGCCCGAAGGCCCAGCGCGGCAATGTCTCGCCCGGATACCACTTGCCCTGGCCGTAATGCAGGAAGCCGCCCGGCGCAAAGCGTGTGCGCAGACGCCGGATCAGCTCGTCGGCGCAGCCACGCTTTTGTGGCCCGACGGCAGCGGTGTTCCACTCCTCGGCCTCGTAATCGTCAATCGACACGAAAGTCGGCTCGCCGCCCATCGTCAGCCGCACATCCTGCGCGGCAAGATCGACATCGACCCGTTCGCCCAGAGCGTTGAGGCTGTCCCAGGCTTCATCCGAGAATGGCAAGGTGATGCGCGGCGCCTCACGCACCCGCGTCACGGTCATCTCGAAATTGAACGAGGTGTTGGCAAAGCCCGTGACACCGCCGCTCACCGGCGCGGCAGAGCGGAAATGCGGCGTGGCAGCCACGGGGATATGGCCTTCACCGCAGAGCAGGCCTGATGTCGGATCCATGCCGATCCAGCCAGCGCCCGGAATGTAGACCTCCGCCCAGGCATGCAGGTCAGTGAAATCCTTGGTCGTGCCCTTAGGCCCTTCCAGCGGATCGATGTCGGCGGTGAGCTGCACCAGATAGCCGGAGACAAAGCGGGCAGCAAAACCCAGATGCCGTAGGATCTGCACCATCAGCCAGCCAGAATCCCGGCACGAACCCGAGGCCAGCGTCAGCGTCTCTTCGGGCGTCTGCACGCCAGGCTCCATGCGGATCCCGTAAGCGATCATGCGCTGCAGTTGCGCGTTGAGATCAACCACGAAGTTGACGGTGTTGGTCGGCTGGCGCGGAATGGTGGCCAGGAAAGCGCTGAGTTTCGGGCCTGCAGGCTCCGCGATCAGGTAAGGGGCCAGTTCCTCCTTGAGATCGTCAGGATAGCTGAACGGAAATATCTCGGCTTCGGTCTCGACGAAAAAATCGAACGGGTTGACCACCGCAAGATCCACGACAAGGTCAACCTCGATGCGGAATTCGGTGACAGGCTCGGGAAACACGAAGCGGGCCATCCAGTTGCCACTGGGGTCCTGCTGCCAGTTCACGAAATGCTGGGCCGGCTCGACCTTCAGCGCATACGAGACGATGGAGCTGCGGGAGTGCGGCGCCGGCCGCAGGCGCACCACCTGGGCGCCGATCTTG
>JANMIB010000297.1:0-6785 GCA_031375605.1 Allobosea sp.
CACCGAAATTCCCTACATGGTCACGAAGGGCGCGCTGATCGAGAAAATCGCGGAACTGCTGCAGGACAAGAAGCTGCCTCTGGTGGCTGATGTGCGCGATGAGTCCGCCGAGGACATCCGCGTCGTGTTCGAGCCGCGCAACCGCACCATCGACCCTGGCCTGATGATGGAGACGCTGTTCAAGCTGACAGCGCTTGAAAGCCGCATCTCGCTCAACATGAACGTGCTCACAGGCGGCATCGCGCCGCGCGTGCTCAATCTGGCCGAGGTGCTGCGCGAATGGCTGGGCCACCGCCGCGAGGTACTGCTGCGCCGCTCGCGCTTCAGGCTGGGGCAGATCGAGAAGCGGCTGGAAATCCTGCGCGGGCTGCTGATTGTCTATCTCGACCTTGACCGCGTCATCAGGATCATCCGCGAGGAGGATGAGCCGAAGATCGAACTGATGCGCGTCTTCGACCTCAGCGAAGTGCAGGCCAACGCCATTCTGGACACGCGCCTGCGCTCACTTCGCAAGCTGGAGGAAATGGAACTCAAGCGCGAACTGGACAAGCTCACCGAGGAAAAGGCGCAGATCGACGGCCTGCTCGCCTCCGAAGACCAGCAGTGGAAGACCGTGGCCTGGGACATCCGGCAGGTGCGCAAGGCTTTCGGCCCCGACACCGCCATCGGCAGGCGCCGCACGCAGTTTGCCGATGCGCCCGAAACCACCGACCTCGACATGAACGAAGCGATGATCGAACGCGAGCCGATCACCGTCGTGGTGTCCAAGAAGGGCTGGATCAGGGCCCTGAAGGGCCATGTGCAGGATCTCGCAACCCTGACCTGGAAGGGCGACGATGCGCTGAAGTTCTCGTTCTTCACCGAAACGACCGCCAAGGTTCTGGTGATCTGCGACAACGGCAAGGTGTTCACGCTCGATGCCTCGAAGTTGCCCGGAGGACGCGGTTTCGGTGATCCGATCAGGCTGTCGATCGAGCTTGAGGAAAGCGCCGATTTCATCGCGGCCTTCCCTTACAAGGCGGGCGTCAAGCTGCTGTTCGCATCCACCGACGGGCGCGGATTCATCGCCCCTGCCGACGACATCATCGCCAACACGCGCAAGGGCAAGCAGGTGATGAACCTCGACGACGGCCTCAAATGCGTGTTCGCGCTGCCTATGGCAGGCGACCATCTCGCGGTGATCGGCGAGAACCGCAAGCTGGTCTGCTTCCCACTGTCGGACGTGCCTGAAATGGGCCGCGGCAAGGGCGTGCGCCTGCAGAAATACAAGGATGGCGGCATCGCCGACGCCAAGTCCTTCACGCTGGCCGACGGCCTGACCTGGCAATCCAGCGATGGCCGGACCTACACGGTCGCCAGGCCGGAACTCAACGAATGGCTGGGTGCTCGCGCCGAAGCCGGGCGGCTGCCGCCGAAGGGCTTTCCGAAGAACAACAGGTTTGTGGGGTACGTTTAGATGTCTGTGTCAGACTTCACAAGGTACCAAACCCACTTTGCAGAAAGTTTATTTTTTAAACCTGCTGAGCACAATTATATAATGTCTCGATTTGCGTATCACCATTACCTTTATCGCGATTTTTATTGGAATGCGCAGCAATCACTTGAAAAATATATGAAATTTATCATTCTTGTGAATGGGAAAATTACATCTAAATTTGGACATAACCTAGACCAGCTATTTATTGAAGTCAAAACTATTGCCAAAAAATTACTTCCAGCTGACTTCATCGAAATACTCGATAAAAGCGCGCTTCAGCAACAAACTTCCCTTGCTAACTTTGTTAAGCATATTTCCCGGATGGGTTGCGCAGACAACAGATATGCGTATGGAAGCATCTCAATTAAGAAAACAGACATCTATTTTTTAGACTATACAGTTTATCACTTGAGACGTATGTGCGCTAACTTGGATTTAGACATAAGCGCAGAACCAAACGCCAAGCATGAAACATTCCGCGAATGGCTTTCTGTTGATCCAAATTTTCATCCCCGCGGAAAGCAAATTCAATTTCCAAAGCAATTAAACAAGCAACATCAATCTAATATAGAGAGAGCGCTCTACTATAATAATATCTCATTTCAAATCGAAAAAGACCGTTCAATTGAATTTGGAAAAGGACTTTCCGCAATCAATTCACCAATTTCTCATCTTTTTCAATCTATAGACTGTGGACGTAAAGCGAAACTGGAACTTAATATACAGCTATGCGACTGGCTTCTAGCTAACGTACACTTCGGCAAAGAAGATAAAGACGCAATCAAAAAGTTAGCCGCCGAACTTGCTGTCGCACCCGCCGACAAACCTTGAAGTCCAAAGTTACTATCGCATCGATGGCGCAAATGCCGCTTCCGCGCCAAATGTCAGCCCCGGCATCAGTTCCATCTTGAAACCTGCGCGCACGTCCATCTGGGTCGAGGGGCGCTCCAGCAGGCTGAGACCGGGTGCGGTGGGGATGATGTTGGTGCCGGTGCCATAGGTGGTGGCACCCACGGAGGTGTAGAACATCAGGTTCGGGTTCGCCATGATGGCGGTAGTGTTGCGCGTGGTGAAGCCCAAGTCGCCAAAACCGCGACCTAACGAACCCATGCCGGATGCAAGGCCAAAACCATTATTCCCAAACCCATTATTCATGGCCCATGACGGCCCGGATGTGGTGTTGAACAGGAACGAACCCAGCTTTTCGGTGGTGCCGCCGGTGAAGGCCCACAGGCGCGGATCGCGCTCAGCGACAATGCCCGCAGCCATGCCGCCCGTGAAAGCCGGAGCCTGCAGGCGCTCCCAGCCTAGCCCCATGCTGGAGGCCGCCGCAAATGTCGGCGCGAGCGGTCCAAGCACGACCTCCTGGATGGCCAGTGCGGGCGTGGCGGCTGCGAGAAAGGCAGCGAGGATTGCACAGCGCATCTTCATAGTGTTCATCATAGCGCGGATTGTGGCGTTTTGCGAGCGGGCCGGCCATTTCGCCGTCATTCCGGGGCGGAGCAATTCTCCGTCATGCTCGCGCTTGTCCCGAGGATGACGGCGGAGGTTTGTTTCAGGCTATTTATCCATCCACACGTTCCCAGCCACGCCCCATCAGGCGTTCCTGCGGCAGGTATCTGGCCTTGTAGTCCATCTTGTTCGAGCCATCGACCCAGTAGCCGAGATAAAGGTAGGGCAGGCCCAGCTTCTTCGTGCGCTCGATGTGATCGAGAATCATATAGGTGCCGAGCGAGCGGTCGGCCAATGCCGGATCATAAAACGAATAGACCATGGACAGCCCGTCGACCATGCGGTCGGTCAGCGCCATGGCGATCAGCGGGCCAGCGCCGCGCCCGGTGGCGAAGGTGTCGGGACCGCGCTTGCGATACTCGATGACATTGGTTTCGACATGGCTGTCCTCGACCATCATGGCGTAGTCGAGCACGGTCATTTCCGCCATGCCGCCTTCGGGGTGGCGGTGGTCGAGATAGCGGCGGAACAGCGAATACTGCTCCGAACTTGGCTTGTTTGGCCCGGTTGCGCCGACGAGATCACTGTTGAGCGACAGATTGCGGCGCTGGGTGCGGCCGATCTTGAAATCATCCACCAGCACTCGCACGGAAATGCACGAGCGGCAGGTCTCGCAGGCCGGGCGATAGGCAATGGTCTGCGAGCGGCGGAACCCGCCATGGGTCAGAAGGTCATTCAGCTCGCGCGCCCGGTTGCCCACCAGATGCGTGAACACCTTCCGTTCCTCGCGGCCCGGCAGATAGGGGCATGGCGAGGGTGCGGTCAGGTAAAATTGCGGTGCTTCCCGGACGACACGCGTCACGATCAACCTCTGGATTCATGCGAGAAAGAGGGACAACGCATGCCCGGAAATCCATTTCGTCCGGACTATAATCAAAATACCGCACAGCATCGCATCTGCGCAAGCGCGGATAAATGCGCATGTGGCACACAGGTGCGCATATCAGCGCCAGAACCGGCCATGTCATGCAGTGAGCGGGGGGAGCTTGACCAGCCTTGCCTCGATCAGCACGAAGGCCTGCGCCATGGGCGGTTCGTCCGTCAGCGAGACATGGATGAACGCCTCGTGTCCGGCGGGCATGAGCGCAGCCAGCCTTGCCGCCGCGCCGCCTGTCAGCCGCATCGTGGGCTGGCCGGAGCGGAGGTTCACCACCTCCATGTCGCGCCAGAACACGCCACGGTTCATGCCGGTTCCCAGCGCCTTCGAGCAGGCCTCCTTGGCCGCGAAGCGCTTGGCATAGGATGCGGACCGCGTGGCCTTGGCATCCGAGCGGGCGCGTTCGCCTTCCGTGAAAAGGCGCTCCGTGAAGCGGCTGCCGAAGCGTTCGAGCGAGCGTTCGATGCGGCTTATGTCGATCAGGTCAGAGCCGATGCCGATGATCATGCGGCCAAGACCGCCCTGCCCTCGTCCATCGCAGCCCGCATGCGGCGCATCGCGCCTTCCAGCCCGAGGAAAATCGCCTCCCCCATCAGGAAATGCCCGATGTTGAATTCGATGAACTCCGGCACAGCGGCCAGCATCCGGGCGGTGTCATAATCGAGCCCGTGACCGGCATGCACCTCAAGCCCATGGGCCGCCGCGATCCGTGCGCCGTCCGCCAGCCGTGCAAGCTCTGCGCGGGCTTTGTCCATGTGCCCGTCTGCGAGCGCATGGCACCAGGCCCCAGTGTGAAGCTCAACCACAGGTGCGCCAAGCCGGACCGACATGGCGATGGGAACCTCGTCAGGCTCGATGAACAGCGAAACCCGGCAACCAGCATCGGCCAGCCGCCTGATCGAGGGCGCAAGATGTGCCTCCTGCCCCACGACATCCAGCCCGCCTTCGGTGGTGCGCTCGCTGCGCTTTTCCGGCACCAGGCAGGCCGCATGCGGTTTCAGCCTGACAGCCAGCGCCACCATTTCCTCGGTGGCACCCATCTCGAAATTGAGCGGCACGGTCAGTTCGCGCGCCAACCGCTCGATGTCCTCATCACGGATATGGCGGCGGTCCTCGCGCAGATGCGCCGTGATGCCGTCAGCGCCAGCGGCCACCGCCAGATGAGCGGCCCGCACCGGGTCCGGAAGCCGCCCGCCGCGCGCATTGCGCACAGTGGCAACATGATCGATGTTGACCCCAAGCCGAAGCTTCATCATGGCATACTCCTCTTCTGAAGGCCGATGTAACGGAGAGCAGGCACGAGGGGAATAGTGCTCATTCGCACTGACTTTCCATGACGCGCATCCCATGCAAGGGTCACGTTTGCAGGAGCACCATCTTGAACGCTGTGATTTTCCCGTGGAATGACCGCGCCGGGCGCTTTTCTGCGCTCAAGGCCGCAGTGCTGCTGGCCTGCACCGTGCCGATGGCGGTGCTTGTTGCCAAGTCATTGGGGGGCATGCTTGGCTCCAAGCCGCTGACCTATGCCATCCATGACACGGGCGACTGGGCCGTGCGCTTCCTGTTGATCTCGCTCATGGTCACGCCGCTGCGCACCATCGCCAACTGGCCAAAGCTGATCATCGTGCGCCGCATGCTGGGCCTCACGGCGCTGGCCTATGTGCTGGTGCATCTGGCGCTTTACGTGGCCGAACAACGCTATGACCTCATCAAGGTCGCAAGCGAAATCATCTTGCGATTTTACCTGACCATCGGATTTGTGGCCCTGCTCGGCCTTGTGGTGCTGGGAATCACGTCCACGGACGGCATGATCAAGCGCCTGGGCAGCACACGCTGGAACCGGCTGCATGCCGCCGTTTACGCCCTGACCATGCTTGCGCTGGCGCATTTCTTCATCCAGTCCAAGCTTGATGTCACGCAGGCAGTGCTGATGAGCGGGTTCTTCATCTGGCTGATGTCCTACCGCGCCTTGCGCAAGCGCGGGCTGGCTGTCACGGCGCTGTCACTCGCTGGGGTTGCGGCTGGCGCTGCCCTGCTGACGGCGCTGCTGGAAGCTGCGTGGTATGCAGGCATGACAGGGGTGGCCGCTTCCCGTGTGCTGGAAGCCAATCTCGATTTCAGTTTCACCATCCGTCCGGCCTGGTGGGTTCTGGCGGCTGGCGTTGTTCTGGCCGGGCTGCATGTCCTGCGCGGCACGCGGATGACACAGCGCGAGCGTGGCAATCAGCCGCTTGCAGCAGAGGCTGTCACGCGCTGAAATCTCGGCTTATCTCTGGTCAACAAGGAGCACATCATGTCGATTTTCGGCGCTGCCAAGCCTGCAAAAACGTTTCCGTTTCAAAAGACAGACGCCGAATGGCGGCACATGCTGACCCCGGAGCAATATGACGTGCTGCGCGGCCACGGAACAGAGCGGGCCGGAAGCTGCGCACTGAACTTCGAGAAGCGTGCCGGCACGTTTGCCTGCGCCGGATGCGGACAGGATCTGTTTGTCGGCGGCACAAAATTTGAGAGCGGCACGGGCTGGCCAAGCTTCAACGATCCGCTGCCCGGCACCACAGAAACCACGGTGGACCGCAGCTGGGGCATGAGCCGGACAGAGGTGCACTGCGCCAATTGCGGCGGCCATCTGGGCCATGTCTTTCCGGACGGTCCGCCCCCCACCGGCCAGCGCTACTGCATCAACGGCGTGGCACTCGACTTCAAGCCGAAGGAGTGAATGCCTGGGTTCAACATCAGGGTAAGCAATTCAGGGAGAGGTCTTGCACGGTGGCCTGCAGTTAGCCCTTCTCCCCTTGCTGGAGAAGGGGGGCTTCGCCAAGTAGAGGGGTTGGTATGATCCTCCGGCCAGATCTCAAGAGCCCTATTCCGCCCTCCGGTCACCTTTTCCCGCAAGGTGAGAACGACATAATGCATGAG
>JANMIB010000332.1:0-4809 GCA_031375605.1 Allobosea sp.
GCCAGCGCAGCCGCAACCGTCAGCCCGCCGCGGCTCCAGCTGTTGCCGCCGAACCCGTCCTCCGGAGCGGCGGCAACAACTAGAGCATTGCGCACAAAAGTGGGTACCGGTTTTGTGCAAGAGCAATGCTCTCAATCATGATCATCGATCATCTTTCCGCATTGGGATGGATTCCATCCCAATGCGGGATGATCTAAGGTCAGATCGTGGCCCGAAGCTGCGTCACGCAGCGAAGCGCAGGCCCTTGATGGCCGCGAAATCCTGCACGCCGCCGCCCACACGCTTGGTGGTGTAAAACAGCACGTAAGGTTTCGCGGAATACGGATCCCGCAGGATCCGCACGCCTGCCCGGTCGACAATCAGGTAGCCGCGCCGGAAATCACCAAACAGGACCGACACAGAGTTGGCCGCGATGTTGGGCATGGCTTCGGCCTCCGCCACCGGGAAGTTCATCAGCGTCGCTGGCTGGTTCAGGCCAGACGGCGGCATCCAGATGTAGTTGCCAGCGCTGTCCTTGAAGCGGCGGATGGCGCTCTGCACCCGGCGGTTCATCAGGAAACTGCCGTTCTGGCGATAACCGGTTCGCAGGGCGTAAACCAGGTCGATCAGCACGTCAGACGGGTTGGTGGCCGCGAATGCGCCCGCCACACCCGTGTTGAGCACGCCGATATTGCCCCAGGTCCAGCTTGCATCCGCCACCACCGGCACACTCAGCACGCCCCGCGGCTGGGTTGTGCCGTTGCCGGTGATGAAAGCCGAGCTTTCCTGCTCGGCAAACACGGTCTCGACCTCTTCCGCCACCCAGCGATCCACATCCACCAGCGCGTCATCAAGCAGCGTCTGGGTTGCGGACGGCATGGCGTAGAGTTCCATGGCCGGAAAGACGAGTTCAGACAGAACCTGCGAAGCTGTTTCGGGCCGCGCGGCTGTCTCCCCCGCCCAGCCGGATGCAGGGCCTGTGGCCGAGAACGCAGCGCGGTAGGTTCCTGCCGAAATCGTGCGCACCGTGGCCAGCGCCCGCATCGGCGAGATGTTGGCCAGACGGGCCAGGATGTCACGCTCGACTTCGGCAGGTGCCACAAAGCCACCATCCGGACCGGAGCCTGCCGACAGCGCCTTCAGTTCGCCTTGGCGGAAGGCGGAGAGGTCGCCGCGGCGGATATAGGCATCGAAACCCGCCTTGCGCTCGCTTGCACCCATGTCATCTGTTCCCGCCGAAGACCCCAGCGACGGACGGCGAGAGGTCAGCGTCATGCGGTCGAGGCGGCGCTTGTGCTCGTCCAGCGCCGTGTCGATGCGCGCCAGCTTCTCGTCCAGAAGCACGTCGGAGGAGGAGCGCTGCTCCATCTCGGCGAGACGCTGGTCATTGGTGTCGCGGAAAGCCTCAAACGTGCTGCGAAGCTCGTGGAAGGCCTCTCCGGCCTGGCCAAGATGGGCCTTGGCTTCAGGGGCAACGGTGTTGTGTGTCGTCATGTCCATCAGTTAGCTCCAGGGTTGAGAAAGGTTGGATCGGTTGCGCGGCCTGTCAGGCCGCATGGAAGGCGCGCTGGGCAGGCCCGCCTGTCTTGACCGCCGAGACACGCGCCTGCGGCAAAAGCGGGAAGGTCACGACCGAAATCTCCCACAGGTCGATCTCGGTGAGGCGGCGATAGCCGGTGCGCGGATCGCTGCGGGCCTTGACGGTCCGAAAGCCGATGGACAGCCCGTCCACGGCCCCGTCCCGCATCAGGGCCAGAGTCTCGCGGGCGCGGGCAACACCAAGCGACAGCCGCCCACGGACAAACAGGCCGCGATCATCCTCGCGCAGCATCAGCCACTGGCCGATCGGCTCGGATGGATCATGCTGCCAGAGCAGCTTGATGCCGCGCGGGCCGCGCCGTGCCAGCGAGACGGCGAACGCACCGGGCTCGACCACGTCCCTGCCAAGGTCGGGCAGATTGAACAGGCTGGCATAGCCTTCGAATTGCCCCGCCGTGTCGACACGCACCAGCGCATCGGGCATCAGTTTGGTCTGCAGCATCTGCAACGCGGATTTATGGTCCTGAAAGGCTCGCATCAGGATTTCTCCCGTCTTGGGCGGGAGCGGCTGCGCGCGGGCTTTGCTGTTTGCCGGTCCATCTGCTCCAGAACCCTCACAAAGTTGCGGATCGCGTCCCGCGCTTCGGAACGGGCCTCGGCATGGGTTGCAGAGCCCGGGGCTTGATGCGCTGGCCCGCTCAAACGAAAAAGCCCGCCA
The DNA here is from genome assembly GCA_031375605.1 of Allobosea sp. Taxonomy (GTDB): domain Bacteria; phylum Pseudomonadota; class Alphaproteobacteria; order Rhizobiales; family Beijerinckiaceae; genus Allobosea. Next base: position 2,237 of record JANMIB010000332.1, read on the forward strand.
AGCGGCGGGCGGTAAGTGGCCATGTGTGGTCTCCTTGATGTTGAAACGTGATTCAGGTTGGTGTCATCCCCGGCGATGCGGCACGCATCGGGAAGGGGATCCACTTTTTCGTGTCGTGCGCTGGATCCCCTTCCGGGCTCGTTGAGCCGCCGGGGATGACACCGCAAACCGTTTGCGGTCCTCAAGGCTTCAGGTCGTCATGGCCCGTCTGGTCATGCCGCTGGTTGAAATGCGCCAGTTCGCGCACGAAGTCGTCAAAGCGGCGGTTTGCGGCAGACACATCATTGAGGGCGCGCGAGAGCAGAAGCGAAGCACCCAGCGCCCAGAACAGAAGGCCGATATGGCCGATGTCACTGCTTGCGGCGAAGCGTTCCAGAATGGCGTCCATCGGTTTTCAACTCTCCGTCTGCAAGGGGCCGCTCGGCGGGATAGCCAAGCGCCTGCCGTTTCTCAGTGTCCGTCAACAGATCACCCGCCGCCAGCACGCGGCTCCAGAGCTTTTCGCGGTCCTCAGCCAGTTCCTCGATGGCGTCGAGATCGGGCTCCATCACCAGCTCGTCCGCGAAAGCTTCACCCAGCCAGCCCGCCAGCTAGCCCAGCGTGCGGCGCACCAGCGGGATCACCGTCTGGCGCCACAGCGCCTTGTTCGCTTCGGCATAATTGGCATGCGTCGAGTCCCCCGGCAGCCCGAGCAGCAGCGGCGGCACGCCGAAGGCCAGCGCGATCTCGCGTGCAGCCCCCGCCTTGGCCTCGATGAAATCCATCTCTTTCGGGCTCAGCGACAGCGGCTTCCAGTCCAGACCGCCTTCCAGCAGCAAGGGCCGCCCTGCATTGCGCGAGCCCTGGAAGCTCTCCTCCAGCTCCGCTTTCAGCCGGTCGAACTGGCCATCGGTCAGCGCAGCCCCTTCAGGCCCGGCATAGACCAGCGCGCCGGAGGGCCGTGCCGCGTTGTCGAGCAGGGCCTTGTTCCAGGCACCGGCGGCGTTGTGGATGTCGAGAGCCCGCGCCGCTGCCTCCATCGGCGGCATGCCATAGTGGTCATCCAGCGGATGAAACATCGACAGGTGCAGGATCGGTGGGAGCCTCTCGCCATCCTGCTTGAACCGGACGCTTTTGCCATCCACCGTGTAGTCATAGGCCGCCGCCCAACCATCGGGTCCGGGCACCACGCGCATCCTGTCGGGGCGCAGCGCATGCAGTTCGCGCAGCTCGCCGTTCAGCGTCACCGCCTCGACATAGGCATTCCCCGCCACGAGCAGGTGGCCGTAAAGCGCCTCCATGAACGCCCCGCCGGCCTGGCGCGGATTGGGCCGCGCCATGAGCGAAAGCAGCGGGTGGTCCTCAACCTCGCGCCCGCCAAACCTGACGGACACCGCGACCTGGGCCGCGCTTTCCGCCACCAGTCGGACGCAGCGATGCACGATGGCATTGGTCTGGTAGCCCTCGCGGGCCAAAGCCGCATAGTCACGCGGCGTCCAGCGCGCCTGCCCGTTTCCATGCCAGGCAATCAATGGCGCGGTGCGCGAGCGCTTGGTTTCGGGGATCGATACAGATGTTCGCACCAGCGGGTTGCGCCAGCGGGAGAGGAAGTCGAGCATATGGAGTGTCCTTTCAACTGCTGGCGGAGCAAAGGCCCCACCCTGCCCTCCCCGATCAGCCCCGGCTGTTGCCGGGTCTGACATACAGAGGCTGATCCGGGGAACACCCCGGATCAGGATGGGGAGGGAGCGGCAACCATTGTTGGAGATAAGAAGGCTCGGTCACCGCGCGATGGCGATGACCTGCGAGTTCCCTCCCCATCCCATGGGGAGGGCAGGGTGGGGTTCTTGCTTGTCAAACCCTTTTAATCTTGTCTCAAAGCGCCCTCACAATCCCCTCACCCGCGGCCTGCCCCTCACGCCCAGCGCCAGGTGCGTCACGGCCCAGACCAGTGCGTCGAGCCTGTCCGGCGAGCGGCCAGAGCTGAGGCCGCCCGCGCCGAAATCGCACATTTCGTCCTCCAGCGCCGGGAACGTGCCGACATGGGCGACGCGGCCCTGGGCATAGAGTGCGGCCACGGGTTCGGCGCGCAGGTATTTGCCGCGGGTGGCGCGCACCGCCACAACGGGCAGCGCCTCGTCCACCTGCCGCAGTACGGATGTGGCCATCTCGCCGCCCTGATTGACCTCGACCACGACCGCATCCGCCTGATGGCGCTGGTAAAGCGCACATGCGCGGGTGGCCCATTCGGCCGGTTTGGCCCGCTCCATGGTGGCGTCTTCCAGCACATGCACAACGCCTTCGCCGGTGATGCCCGCCACCACCAGCCCGCAGGCATCCGCATGGCGGCCAGATGATGCCGGGGGATCAACCGCCACACAGATGCGCGCCAGAGGTGGCGCAGCGCGGCGTCGGCAGGCTTCCAGCATGGCGCGGCTCCAGAGCGCGTCGGCGCGCTCTTCGATCATCTCGCCATCCAGCTCCTGCCGCCCAAGCCTCGTGCCACCATAGGCTTTGGTCACCGCACTCAAGAAAGCGGGCGCAAGGTTGAAGGCGTTGTCGCGGGTTCTGGCCCGCGTCACCGCCGTGTCAGG
>JANMIB010000347.1:0-8873 GCA_031375605.1 Allobosea sp.
CGCGACGACCCTCCGGCAGATGTTCCCGAACTTGTCCTGATAGCTGCTGATGCCGGTCTGTTCGTTGCCGGTCAGGTAGCCTGTCACGCGCGGATCATCGGGCTGCGTCAGGTCCGGCCGTCGTTCGGGGTGGACATCCAGCATCATGATGACGGGTGTCGGGTCATTGCAGAGAAGATCGATGCGATAGCCGTATCTGATGTGCATGGGCGAACCCCGGTCCGGATGACAGCGCGATCAACCCTGCTGAAGGATGCTCGTCACCCTTGCGTGACCGCGCAAGGGTGGAAACGCCGCCGCTGCCCGGAAGTTCCCGAACCGAGCATCGGCCGGTCGCGGGATGCCATTTTCACGAAGCAGGTTCAGTCATGCCCTTCCTTGCGCCAGGCCGACATGAAGGTCAGCACGACACGCCCGAAAGGAACCGAATGGTCGATCATGACCGAGCCTTCCTCCGAACGTACCAGACTTGTCACCAGTTTTGATCCCAGCCCGGAACCCTGGCCGAGACTGAAGCCTTCGGGAAAGCCGCGGCCTTCGTCCTCGACCACAAGCTGTGCCTGGCCATCGGCCTCCACCTTGAGCAAGACCGTCACGGTTCCGTCGCCATATTTGATGGCATTGGTGACCAGTTCCGTGATGATCAGGCCAAGCGTCGTCACCTTTTCGGAGGGCCAGATCATGCTGTTGGCATGGACGACAATACGTCTGCCTGTTTCCGCAGGAAGCAGGGACATGGCAAGGTTTGCTGCCAGATCCGTCACGTAGCGGCCCACATCGATCTCGGCTGTCGAGTGGCCCTGATAAAGGTGCTGGTGAACATCGGCCACGGTCATGATGCGGCTTGCCGCGGCAAGGAGAGCTGTTTTCGTGCCCGGTTGTTCGGCGTTGCGGGCTTGCAACGACAGCACACCACGCACGAGCTGAAGGCTGTTCTTCACACGGTGGTGGACCTCCTGCATCAGCAGATCCTTGTCGGCCAGCAGGCCTTTGAGGCTTTGCTCATAACGCGTCCGTTCATCCGAAGCGGACTGAAGCGTGGTCGTGAGCTCTGCCAGCTCCGTGATCCGGCTCGGAGACGATCTGGCAATCACCTGGCCGCTACGGAAGGCCGACGCATAGTTGGCAATCAAGACAAGCTGATCGGTGAACCGTCTGCCCAGTGTCCAGGCGGCCAGAAGGCTGGCGAGCAGCACCAGGATGCCAACCATGATCACCGGCGTCACCGCCGCGCTCACGCTTCCATCGACATCAGCTTCCGGAATGCCAACCAAGGTGGTCCACGATGCCCGCTTGAGGCGTGCGTAGTAAACCTGGACCGCCTCACCCGTGATGGTTTTTCCGCGACCCGAGCCGTCCTCTGCAGCGGTCATGACCCCGTAGACATCAGGATTTGCGGTTTGTCCGATGAAGCGGTCCTCGAACGGCCTTCGCGCCGCGATGATGTTGGCCTCGTCGAGGATGGCGACTGTCCATGTCGTCGGCATGTCAAAACCGGCAAGCACTTCTCCAAAGTGCAGCACAGTGTCCAGTCCGGCGATCAAGACATGGTCGACACGGTTGTCGCGCACAACAGGTATCGTGACCGTGACCAGCCAACGCTTCGTGACGTTGCCAAAGACCATGTTCGAGACTTGAGTTTTCTGAGTGGCCACAGCTTCGGAGAAACGGGCTTCTGGCGCTGTCTGCGGCAAGGCCTGGCCAAATGGCGCATTGGTATTGATGATCTGTTCGCCGGACGGCGAGGCGAGGGCTACGACGACGCGCTGCGTTTTCGCCAGTGCCTCGGCATCTTTGTAGAACGTGGCGATGTCGCCGCTGCGCAAGGCAGGTGACATGGCCAGCGTCGCCATCGCAGCTTCGACCGAGGTCAGGCGGAAATCAATCGCGCTGGCGACCGTCCGCGCTGTCGAGCGGCCTGCCGCTTCGATGACCTGCCGCTTGGTGACGGCATATTGCCATGAAACGTAGGCCGAAAAGCCCCAGGCTGGAATGACCATGAGCAAAACGGCCGCAATCAGGAACCAGCGAACGCCAATCGTCGCGAAGGTCTTCGGGGCGGCGTCGACAACCATTGACGGATCAACGTCTGATGCTGTCTCCGCGGAGGGGTCATTTAAAAGTGTGGCTGTCATGGACAACGTCTATCACCTTGGGTGGGTGTCCACGATCTTCGATGGAAGACCGCTGCAAAAGCCCCCTTAGACCGCATGTTCCACGCGCGTGATGTGAAAAGACATGGCATGGCCCCCCGACTTGAAGCATGCCATTGCAACGTCCATGCGTCAAAGGCCCCGATCAAGATCGAGGCCTTTGACGTCAGCTTGGAAAGATGTGAACCGATGAGGCCGCCTCGACCTCATGTCTGAGGCCGGAAACGTTCAAGAGCGGCCAATGTATCGGCCCAGAACGGCGCCTGCCGCCACGACGCCAGCCACGGCAACCGTGCCGAGCTTCAGCTTGCCGCCTAGCAATCTTGCTGCGAATGGTGCCGCAATCAGGGCAGATGTCGTCAAAGGACTGCTCGCAGATGGCCGCTTGCGTTTGACGGAATAGCCGACAAGCAACGCAACGACTGCCATGGTCAGCAGGACAGCTGCCAGAATACCGCTCGCGGCCATTGAACCCAGGCGCAGCGCCAACCAGGTATGGCCGACATCGAGCAGAAAGCCGAACGCAAACAGAAAGATCAGCCCTGCAAAGGCGAAATACGGCATCGCACGCACGTTGCGCGATACCCTACCTCCCAGTTCAGACGCTGCGAGCAGCGAAAGCCCCTTGAACATGGCCTCACCGTGCCGTCATGAGGCCGACGAAAACACCGACGGCTGCGGCAATGCCAAGTGCACGCATCGGATGAGCCTGCAGTTCCTGGCCGAGCATGCGCTGCAGTTCAGACGCCTGATCCTTGGCGGCATTTGCCATGACATCGGTGTCGACACCGACTGTCTTGAGCTTGGTCGAGACGGTGTCGGCCAGATCGCTGGCATTGCGCTTGACGGTGTCTGCCAGTTCCGAGGCTTCGTGCTCGACCGTCTGCGCACCGCGCTTGACGCTGTCAGCGATATTTTCGGCAGCGGTTTCGGTCTTCGAGCTGCCGTAGCGTGTGTTGGTCGCGGACATGGTTGTCTCCATTTCGGTTGAGATTTCGGGTGCGCGTGAGTTGCGCGATGTGATGCAAAGGAAACGATGCAGACGCCGGTTTTGTTCCCGCCATCATGCGCGATTGAGTTCCAGGGGCGACGGATCGGGGCTGGGCAGAATCACCTCCCGCAAAGCGGCGGTGTCATCCGGCGGACCGGCTGCTTCCGTCGCCTGCTCGGCAGCTTCCAGTTTGCGGTACGTGCCGGCGGCCTCGAAGCTGAGGACGACGACCAGAAGAAGCGGGACTGACAAGATCGCGCCGACCGGCCCCCAAAGCCACAGCCAGAACACGAAAGAGACAAAGACGAGGAAAGGACTGAGTGTCAGCCGCCGACCGACCATCAATGGCGTCACCACATTGCCCTCGATGAGGTGGAGCACGAAATAGGCACCGGCAGGCCATGCCGCGAACCAGCCGTTGCCGCTGTCGATCAGCACCGCTCCGAGGAGCAGGACCGTCATGATGACAGGCCCGACGAAGGCGATGTAGTTCAGGATGAAGGCGAGCAACCCCCAGAAAAGGGGAAAGGGCAGCCCAGCCTGCCAGGCAAGCACCGTCGTGATCAGTCCCATGCCCAGGTTGATCAATGTCACAACCGCAAAATAGGCCGCGAGCTTGTTCTCGATGTCCTGCAGGAATTGCCCGGCCGTCCGCCTTGCTGCCGAGCCGAAACACAGTCGCAGGGCGCGGGCCTTGAGATGCCGTCTGGTGGCAAGGTAAAAATAGATGGTCGCGACAAAGATCAGCATGCCACCCGCCGCCGCCGATGACGTGATGGCGAGGCTGAGCCAGGGATTGCCAGTTTCGACCTGTACGGTGGGGCCCGCCGGTGCAGCAGAAAGATCCTTGGTGACGCCTTCGAACCGCTGCGCAAGGGCCAGCAGATCGGAGAAGCGGTTTCGCAAGGCCGACAGGATGCCCGGCAACTGGTCGCTCCAGATCGCGAACGGGACTGCGAAGATGCCAACCACGATGGCCATCAGGATCACGCCGACAAACACCACAAGAGCTGCCGATGCCGATTGGGGCAGGCCAATCCTGCTGAGGCGGTCGACAAGCGGTCCCAGCACCAGCCCGAAGATGATCCCGGCGGTCAGCGGCACGGCAATGGGCCTCGCCATGGACAGGGCAACCGTCGTCAGGATGAGGCAGATGCTGACAAGCGCATATCTGACAATCAGGTCATGACTTTGCTGACCGATCGACAGGTCGGGATGATCGTCGTCCTCTTCGATTTGCCGGGAGCGAATCCAGGCATCTCTCACTGCATTCGGGATCATGGATTTCCTCCAGTGAGACATTGTCCGGAACTGGCAGCGGCTCTCGCCCGGTCTGCTCTCCAAGGTCGGCAAGCGCGTCTTGTCACAAGGCGCGCTTGCCAAATCATGGCGTCAGGCCAGCGATCAGGACGCAGCGTGGCTGGTCTTCTTCGCAAGGGTCTTATCGGCCGATGTGCCGTTTTCGTCAGATATGTTCTGGCAGTAGGCTGCAAACTTCATCAGCTTCTCGTCGGCACGCTGCTCTTCTTCGAGGCTCTTTTGCAAGAGTTCGACAGCGTCATCGAGGCCAAGCGCGCCTGCCCACATCACCAGCGAGCGATAGCGGACCATTTCGTAATGCTCGACGGCCTGCCCTGACGAGATGACCGCGCTGTCACGCATCATGGTGCCGTCCGTGTCTTCCATCATGCCGTCGGCTTCCTTGATGATGCCGTTGATGGCATCACATTCTTCGGAACCCGGCTTCATCTTGAGGATCGCGAACACCTGCCTGAGCCTTTCGATCTGGCCTTCGGTTTCGGTCAGGTGTTCGCCCAGTGCCTGCTTCAGATCATCATCGTTCGCAGCCTTGATCATTTTTGGCAGCGCCTTCATGATCTTGTTCTCGGCGTAGTGGATGTCCTTGAGGGTGTGCACGAACAGGTCGTTCAGGGTTTCGATCTTCATCGGATGATCCTCTTGCGGCGGATTGCGTGGCGCGTGATGTGGTCGGCGGGAAGCAACAGCACTTGTCGTCATGATTCTTCGCCTTGCCGGTCAGAACGCGATGGCGGAGGAGTTGTTCCGGCCATGCGTTGCGGAACCTTGGGTCGCCAGCCGCGTTAAAGCGTGCACGGCGCAGATTTCGGTCGGCGCTGCCCGGTTTCTCGGAATGGCCAGCAAAATGCGACAGCTACGTTTGATGGCCCTGCTGGCTTCGGCAGGCATGGCTCTGGGTTTTGGGTTCCAGCAGGCCAGCAGAAGGCTGAAGGTTGGTGAGGATGCACGCCGCCGCGGGCGGCATGCAGCATCGCCCTTGCAGATGACCTGGCTGGGCTGGAAGGACGTGATCGTCCGGACCTGGAACGAGGCCAGTGAAGACCGGCTGACATCGGTTGCCGGATCTGTCGCCTTCTTCACCTTGCTGGCGCTGGTGCCCGGACTTTCGGTCGTGGTGTCGGTCTATGGGTTGTTCACCGAGCCTGCACAGGTTTATGGCCAGATAGGTGCGGTTGCAGCCTATCTTCCGGACGCGGGTCGGCAGATCATCGAGGACCAGGCCAGACGGCTGACGTCCCAGCCCTCAGCCGCATTGTCCTTCAATCTTTTCCTGAGCCTGGTCATTGCCGGCTGGAGCGCCAATGCCGCGATCAAGGGGCTGTTTGACGGCCTCAACGTGATTTACGGCGAAACTGAAAAGCGGTCGTTTCTGAGGTTCAATGCCATTTCGCTGCTGACCACGCTCGGGGCCATCGCACTCCTGATCGGCGCGCTTGTCGTCATTGCCGTGATCCCCGCCGTCGTCCAGACCATACCGTTCGCAGATCGGCTAGAGTGGATCGTCGCCGCACTGCGCTGGCCTGTCTTCTTTGCGGTCGCGGTCGGTTCGATCTCGGTGCTCTACTGGATCGGGCCGAGCCGCCGCCCCGCGCGCTGGCCATGGGTGTTGCCGGGCGCAATCATGGCTGCCCTGGTCTGGGCCGCCGCATCAGGCGGCTTTTCCTGGTATGTCTCGACGCTCGGCAACTACACGGCCACGTTTGGTTCGCTCTCCGCCGTCATCGTGTTCATGACCTGGCTCTGGCTCTCTGCGACCGTGATCCTGTTCGGTGCCGAACTCAACTCCGAGCTTGAGCACCAGACGGCTCAGGACACGACCATGGGCCATCCCAAACCGATGGGCCTGCGGGGCGCGGTGGTTGCAGACCGGATCGGTCCTTCCACCGTAGCTGACTGAACAGGCTCGCCGTCCGGTTCACGGACATCCATCTTGCGAATGCACAGTTCAGACCGAGGCATCCACATGCTCGACATCAACACGACCGAACAGAGCGATCTGCGCAGTGATCAGTCTCCATGGCGCAGGCTGTCATCCGATTTGCGCGATGGCCCGGTCATGGCAGACTTCCGCTGCGATGTTCTGATCATCGGCGGCGGCATCACCGGAGCGCTGATGGCGCAGCATCTTGCCGGGCGTGGCCGCGATATTGTGCTGATTGACCGGGAGCGTCCGGGTCTCGGCAGCACTGCTGCCAGCACGGCGATGCTGCAGTGGGAAATCGATGCGCCATTGGCCGAACTGGCCGACCTTTACGGCTTCGAGACCGCTGCTGATGTCTATCGGCGCAGCTTTCGTGCCGTTGCCGGGCTGCAGTCGCTCGTCACGACGCTTGGTGTGCCCTGTTCATTCAGGGAACGCACGACCCTTTACCTTGCCGCGGGCGATGTCGGGAGTGCGGAACTGAGGAACGAGCATGCGCTGCGGCAACGCGCAGGTCTTCCAGGGCATCTGATGAACCACGCCGAATTGCTCGCGCATGCCGGATTTGACCGCGAGGCCGCCATCCTTTCTCCCGGATCTGCCGATGCCGACCCGCTTTGCCTTGCCCAGGGGCTTCTCGGGCTTGCCAAGCAGGCGGGTGTGAGGGTGCTGGGCGGCGACGCCATCAGCTTCGACCACGGCCCACGAAGCGTCACGGTGGGCCTTGAGACTGGCCGCACCGTCGAAGCTGGCCACGTCGTGCTGGCCACCGGCTATGTCATGCCGGATTTCATTCCGGCAGAGCGTCATTCGGTCGTGTCGAGCTGGGCGATCAGCACCGTGCCTCAACCGGCCGAGTGCCTGTGGCGTGATGAGAGCCTGGTCTGGGAAGCCTCGGACAGCTATCGTTACCTGCGTACCTCCGCAGACGGGCGGATCATCATCGGCGGCGAGGATGCGCAGATCACAGATGCGGACATCCGTGACGGCCTGATCGCCCAGAAAACGGCTACCTTGCAAGACAAGTTGAGCCAGTTGTGGCCTCTTGCAAACACGGACGTGGGCTGTTGCTGGGCGGGGTTCTTCGGCGAAACCGATGACGGCCTGCCGCTGATCGGCAGGGTGCCGGGACAGCCGCGTATTCTTGCCGCCTATGGCTATGGCGGCAATGGGATCACCTTCAGTTTCATGGCGTCCCGCATCCTGTCACGCCTGATCGACGGTCATGACCAGAGCTGGTTCCAGAACTTCGCACTGGACCGCCCTGAACCTTAGATCGAGCCTTCCAGGGCACGGGAGGGGAACATCAGGGCCACAGACGCGTTTTAACCTGCATCTGGCCAACTGGCCTTTTCCCAACAGGAGAACAGACATGCGCACATCAGCATTGATGGCTGGCGTGCTGGCGTTCGGCATTTTGCCGGCTGCAGCACAGACATCGACGACGTCACCGATGCCGGCTCCACGCCCTGGCATCGACACCACCGCCCCCTTGCCCGGCGCAAACAGCTTCACTGAAAACCAGGTGCGTGAACGTCTGGAAAGCAACGGATTCACCGGTGTGGCGGGCCTTCGCAAGACCGAGCAGGGCATCTGGCGCGGAACCGCCATGCGCAATGGTGCCACCACCCCAGTCGCGGTCGATTACCGCGGCAACATTTTCCAGCAGTGAGGAGACACAGGCCATGACACATACAACCACCAGAACCTATGACAGCTTCACGCATGCCCGTGCGGTTGTGACAGAACTCAAGGCCATCGGACTGAAGGACAACGACATCACTGTCATCGCCCACGACGAGCATCATGAACTTGACGGGATCAACGCCACATCTCCGGATGCAGACAGCAACGGCGTTGCCAACGGTGCGGGCATCGGAGGTCTCGTCGGAGGGGCTGCCGGGCTTTTGGCAGGTCTCGGGTTGATGGCGATCCCTGGTGTGGGACCGGTTGTGGCGGCTGGCTGGCTGGCCACCACGGCGGCCGGTGCGGCAACAGGCGCAGTCGCTGGGGCAGCAACAGGCGGCATCGTGAGTGTGATGACCGACAATGGTGTCGATCAGCGCGATGCCGAAACCTATGCCGAGGCTGTGAGACGGGGCGCGATCCTGATTTCTGCCCGCACGGAGGAGAGCACCGAGTTACGTGTTCTGGCCATCATGGACCGCAACAGCCCCAGCGATCTCACCGCACGCAGGGCCTGGTGGGAATCTGATGGCTGGTCAATACATGATCCAGCCGCCCAGCCGTACACCCGTGAACAGCGCCAGAAGGAATTGCAACGCTGGTCGTGACCGGATGATCGTGCGCCGCCGCCCCGGAACCGGGGTGGCGGCTGCTTGTGGACCGAACCGCGGACTGGCTGAATGTCCGGAACAAATATCAATTGGGCGCGTTTTCCCTTGCGACAAAGCCAATGGGCTTTGCAACACAGGAGAGCATCATGAGCAGCGGAACCGACAAGGCAAAGGGCCTTGCGAATGAAGCC